>CAZFPD010000007.1:5370-18293 GCA_964521035.1 uncultured Candidatus Peribacteria bacterium | reverse complement strand
ATCCAAAGACGAAAGAGCCGTAATAGTTGGAAATTTCAAATTCCCTAAACTGGCATACATATCCAAATAATTCACCGGTACCGTAGCAATATCTGGTACAGTCCGCGCCATCAAAGAAAGCGCTTGCGGATGCACATCTGATTGTATCCACGCCGAACTCACTATCTTATCACGCAAAATCCTATCCAAATTAAAACTAGTAGCTCCAGAACCAATATCCAAACCACGCGAGAGATCCATTTCGTATTTCTGCACATAAAAATTAGCAATTGCACGCAGCAAATCCAAAACCGGCTCACGATTTGCACCAAATCCCAAAGAGCCTCTTACAACTGGAATATCCTGTATACCAGCAAGCTCAGCCTGGAGGTTTTTTGCAGTGGGCTGGGGCAACAACTCAGAGTCACAAGGAACTTGCTTCGTCTTTAAATATTGACCACGAGCCAAAGTAGATATAAACTCATCCGCTAACTTCGAACTAAAATCCAAGCTCAAATCTTCTAACATTATCTCAAATTAAATTAGGATTTAATTATACGTATGTTTGAGTTTTTTTCAAATCCAAAACAATCAGCAAAAACTTTTTATATTCATAAATTTTTGCTAAAATAAATTTAAGAATATATCCGCCCCTATGCGCAAAAAAACTTCGTATAATCCCCAAAACCACATTCGATTTCGTTACAAATCCGCCTTTTCCCTTAGCGAAGTCATAGTTTCCATCACCATTCTAGCCTCAACCATAGTCGCCATTGCCAATTTAACAGCCTCCAACCTCCAGGCAAATTCTGAAAACCTACAACGACTCCAAGCCTATTTACTAGCCAAAGAAGGCCTAGAACTAGTCCGCAACCATCGCGACAGTCTCTGGCTCCAAAACAAAGCCCTAAACCCCACAAACCTCAAAAACACAGACCTAAGCCCCGACAACCCCCTCCAAACAAACCGAACCACCCTCAGCTTCCAAAACACAGACCTAGGCTTCCAACCCACCACCAACGGCACTGGCCCCTTTACACGAACCATAACCATCACCGAAATCGAAGCCAACGACACAGAAAATCTCCCCCCCCACTTTGAAGTTATATCTACCGTAAAATTTGCAAAGAACAAAAAAATGGAGCTTAAAAGCTATTTAACTAACTGGAAACATGCCCACAACCTAAATTAGCCAAGACTAATACCCACAACCTTATTAACTCGGAATAATGCCCAAAACCTTTAAAATTCCAGCCTTCACCCTGATTGAAATTGTAGTAGCCGTTTCTATTTTCATGCTAGTTTTAGGCGTCTCCATGCGTAGCTACCTCAGTCTGCTAGACGGCCAAAACCAATCCAACCTAAACCGCATCGCCATCTCCGAACTCAAAAACATCCTCCAAGTCATCGAAACCGAAAACCACCAAAAAAGCATCCTCTACCCCACCGACCAAAACAACAACAGCCTCAGCTTAATTTCCGACGACCTACTCGAAAAAGTCATCTTTAAATTTGAATCAAACTTTCTAACACAATCCTACGCAAACCGAACCACACTACAAGAAGACTTCTCAAATACACAAAAGGACAACATGCATAGCCAGAATCTCAAGTTTAAAACCCTCCAATTTATTGTTACTCCAAATACAAATCCCTACGACATTAAGACAGTAGATCCTAAGCAACATCCGAAAGTCCAAATTATTATGCAAATTCAAAATCCCAACAATCCAGATGTCACTTTTGATATTTCTACCACTCTTTCCAACCGCAAATACCAAGCCCTAACCCAATAAGATGCGCAATAAACCAGCCAACAGCCTTTTAATCGTCATCTTGCTAATTAGCATACTCACCAGTCTCTCTTTGGGATTAGCCAAACTTATGGCCACCGACACTGCCTCTCTCGCCAGCTACATCCACCAATCCAAGGCCAATTACCTCGCCGAAGGCCTAATCGAAATGGGCATGTACCAAGTCAAACAAAACCCCCAAGGCCAGTTCAACGAACCAATTGTCAAAACGCCAACAGAAGACCCAGAGAATCCAAGCGAAAGCTACACCATAAGCAACCGCAGCCATATTTTTCCTTACCCAGAAGAACCTCCTCTAACAGGAAGTGACCGCTTTTACCCCCTAACACACAACCAATCCATCACCCTTAAACTCGATTCAGAAGATTCCTTCCTAGTAGAATACTTCCTAGCCAGTGAGAATTCAATCCATCAAAACTTCGACATCCTACTTTGGAAACTATTCGGCACCAACAACAGCACCGAAAACCCACAACTCGAATCACTCAGCGAATTCTTCCCCGCCGCACAGCACTCTGGACTAGGTACAAGCACCACCACCACTCATTTAGAGCACAGTAACCCAGCCAAATTTGGCAGCATGCCAGGAGAAGGTGGCTTTAATTGTGGGACCTTTTTTGCCGCCGATCAAGACACCAATCCCCAACCCTGCGGCCATCTCATTAGTCAATTTCTAGAAGAACACAATAATAATTATCTAGTACTTAGCAATGCCGTCAACGCCGGATTCCTCGGTCTAACCGCACAGCAAGCCACCATTTACCTTCGCGTCTGCCAAACCCCTAGAATTAACATCTCCCTAAACAGTTGTGATGATATACGCACAAATGGTAAGACCATCATCCCCCAGGATGCAAAAATTACTGCCGAGGCCAAGTTTGGCGACTATCGAGCCAAACTAGAGACTTATCTAAATCCCAAAAGTCTCTTGCCAGTTTTTGATTATGCGCTCTACCAAACCAATTAGACTACCGATCCGTAACGCTTTTAGCTATAATTAAAACAATCTAAACCCAGCCATGGCTCGCAGAAGGAAATCCAGCTCTCTATTCAAATTACTACTTAGCAAAAAAAAAACTAAACGTCAAAAAGCCGAAACTTGGTCTATTCAAACTAGCGAAAAAATTTCTAAGGAGATCCAAAGCATAATTTATATCGGCCTCAGCGCCCTGCTACTTTTAAGTCTTAGCGACAATATGGGCATCGTTGGACAAAAAATCCAAGAATTCCTGCAGCCCATCTTTGGTTATGGTCTGTTCATTCTACCGGCGGCTTTGATTACCAGCGCGATTTATCAACTTGTAAATCCCAAATTTAACATCAATCTAGCTCGCCAAAGCTTTTTGGGCCTCTTTATTATCAGCCTACTCAGCCTTTTGCACCTCGCAATCCCAATTAGCGAACTATATAATTTCGCCGAACAAGGCATGTATGGAGGCTATATAGGATTTATCACGAACTTTTTCTTCCGCGAAATCCTACAAATTGGCAAATTTGGAGCCGGAGTCATATTTTCTGTAGGATTTTTAGTCTCTAGCATGCTGACCTTTAACATTTCCTTAAAATACATACTTGGGACTCTGAAAAATGTATTTTTTCTCAAATCTCAAAAACTCAATACCAAAAGCTCCAAAGCCGAAACTGAACTCCAAAAACCAGAATTTGACTTCAAGCGCAGCCAACAAGACGCTATTAAAATCATCAAACCCAACATTCCAGCCCGACCCACTGCTCCTCTAGCCAATCAAACCACTCTAGAAGAACAATTAGCTGTCCTAGAAAATGGCCCCAAAAAATTTGAACCAGACTCCAAAGGCCAATCCGAAACACTCAGCGAAAATCTAAACTGGGAAGCTCCCAGCATAGAACTATTAGAAGATGCCCAAGCTAAAATCCTAACCAAAGACCACGAATTACGCAAAAAAGCCAGTTCTATTGCCCAAAAACTCAAACAATTCGATATTCAAGTCAACATGCAAGACGTACACGTTGGCCCAACCGTCATCCAATATACACTCAAACCCAGCGCTGGAGTCAAACTTTCCAAAATCACCAATCTCAAAAACGACCTCGCGCTAGCCCTGGCCGCCAAATCTATCAGAATCGAAGCCCCAATTCCCGGCAAAAGCCTAGTAGGAATAGAAGTACCAGCCGAAAAACGCATCTCTGTGCGCCTAAAAGAAATCCTGATTTCTCCCGAATACCAAGCTGCCATCAAAGAATCCAAACTAGTCCTTCCCTTAGGTCGTAGTGTAGCTGGTAAACCGCTGGTAACCAGCCTAGAAGATATGCCCCACATGCTGATCGCCGGAGCCACCAACTCCGGTAAATCAGTAGGAATCAATACCTTTTTGATCTCGCTTTTATACCAAAACTCCCCAGCCGACCTCAAACTCATCCTGATAGATCCCAAACAAGTCGAACTCTCAGATTACAATGGCATACCGCACCTCTTAACTCCAGTTGTCACCGAGCCCAACAAAGCCGCCAACGCACTAAAATGGGCTGTAGCCGAAATGAACCGCCGCTATACCACCCTCAAAACTGCAGGCTGCCGCAACATCAGCGAATACAATCAACAAAACCAAAAAAAGATGCCCTTTATCTTAATCATAATTGATGAACTAGCCGACTTAATGATGGCTAACGGCAAAGAAATAGAAAGCTCCATCTGTCGCATCGCCCAAATGGCCCGTGCGGTTGGCATACATCTGATCACAGCCACCCAACGCCCTTCCGTCGATATTATCACCGGACTCATTAAATCCAACATTCCATCCCGCATCTCCTTTGCAGTTTCATCCAGCATAGACTCCCGCACCATACTAGACACCACCGGCGCCGAAGACCTACTGGGCAAAGGCGACATGCTATATCTAGCCAAAGAATATTCCAGACCGCTGCGCATCCAAGGGATTTACGTTTCACCCCTAGAAATCAAAAAAGTCGTCAACCAACTCAAACTCAAAATGGCTCCCGAATACCTAGATGGAGTAGTTGAAAAATCCACCCAACTCGGCCACGGTCCAAACTCAGAAAGTGACCCCAACCAAGAAGATGAACTTTACCAAAGCGCCTACGAAGTGGTTGTGAAAAACCAAAAGGCCTCTGCCTCCCTACTCCAACGCCGCCTCAAAGTCGGATACGCCCGCGCCGCCCGCCTTCTAGACCTCCTCGAAGACAAAGGCATCGTCGGCCCAGTCAACGGAGCCAAACCTCGCGAAATCTTTATCGAAAACCCAAGCCCAAACTAATCCCTCACCTATGCACACCCGCCCAAACTCCACAATCACCAAAATCTGCTCCCAACTACTACTATGCTTTTTAATATTCACCAGCTTCCTCCCCACCCTACAAGCTGTTGGAACAATAGTAGCAAAGGAACCTCTAAAAATAAAAACCCTAACAAAAGAAGAGGCCGCAGCTCTAGACGGCTTTAAAAAAGGCCATCAGTATAGCGAAGTCTGCGAAAAAATTTATACTGACCTGCAAAAAGAGCCTATGGTTATTCCTAATGATAATAAAAACAAAATCACCTACTGTGAATGCAAAAAACTGTATACAAAAAGATTCCCAAAGGATCTCAGCGAACCCGCGAAGCTAACAGGCTTCTGCCAAAACTATAAAGATCTATACGACGGGGACTTTTGCATAATTAATCAAAGCGATTTTGCAGACATCACAGTGGAAACCACAAAAGAAAAATTTAATGCTAAAACTGGCCTAGACGCCAAGCAAAAACTTGAACTATACAATAGTAAATGTGAAATCAGCAAAGAGGCTGTATGCAGTATAGAAAAAACCCAAATTAAAGAATTCTGCCACGCGCATTTCGGCGATCCTACATATCAAATTACAAAACCTACAGATATAGGCAAGTGTATTAATTTTAATCCCAATAAACTACGTTGTGATTCTAGCACTAACAAAGTTATCAAAATCCAAAGCACCTTTGACACTGAAAGCTTTGACCTATCCAACCTAAAAGCCGACGGGCAGGGACAGTCCTTTTTCAAAAGTCAAAATGAAACCGGCACCCTAATTTCTGCCATCAATAGAGTGATTGACTTTTTAGTCGGCATCGCCTCCATCGTAGCCTTAGTCATCTTCATTATAGGTACTATCACCCTCATCACCTCCACCGGAAACAGCGAACAAGTCGAAAAAGGCACCGCCATGATCAAATACTCCATCTTCGGACTCCTCATCATCCTACTCTCCTACTTCGCCGTGATTAGTGTGCAATCCATCTTCTTCTAATTTTTAATTTCTATCTCATGCTGAAAAAAACCCTTAGCCTCACCCTCCTCTTTCTACTCACCTTCATTTTAAACCTCTCCAGCCTCAGCCTATTCACCCAAGCCAGCGCCGGACAGCGAACACAGAGCATGAGAGAAACGCAAAAGTCATTTAAAGACAAGCTCGATGTAGCTAAATTGAAAACCATATCTACAAAACTTGGCGGCCAGTGTGTTAGTTCTTCCGGAGTCTTCACTTTGTGTAATAAGCCAACACATGCTACCCTAAAACGCATTTATGAGAGTCAAGAAAACGGGGAAATTTACCAAATGGTCCTCGAACCCATCAGTGACGAAAATATAGCTTATTTAGCCAAAGTCTGCTTTAATGAACCCATTAAAGACGCCAGCACCAAGGCATATCAAACAAATACTGTCGGTGACAAAACATATTTAATCCTAGGCAACCGCAACTGCGAAGACTACTTTGTAACCAAATGCAGACCCAGCGCCTCTGGCACCAAAAAATTAATCGAAATAGACAATTCAACAGGAGGCTTAAGTGAAGACATCGAAACCAGCACCTATTGCTCTCGCGTACAATTCTTTTTTGGATCATCCGGAGCCGACCTCCTACAAAAATATGTCGGATATATATATAAGTTTGTGGCTTCTATTGCAGCCATTGTTGCCATAGCCGTAATCATTATCAATGGGATCCGAGTCACCGTCGGCGAAAGCGATCTAGCCAGCGCCAAGGACAACATCGCCCGTTCCCTAGCTGCACTCGCCATTTTATTTTTAGCATCCATTATTCTCAACGCCGTCAACCCAAACTTTTTCAGAGGCGAAATCACAGAAGAAGCACCTGCCCCAGCCCCAGAAGCCCCCGCCGAAGAAGACAATTCTAATGGCAGATAATCCTCTAATCCCTAGCACTTATGCTTAAAAAAATCTTAACCATTGTTTTACTTAGTATAGTTTTTACACTTGCTAATCTCAGCAATCTAGCGCTCGCCGAAGACCCTCCAACTCCACCTATCCGCAAAGAACGGCTGCCAACTCTAGTAAAACCTTCCACCCTGCCGGGTCCTGTTATGCGCAACGAGTTCGATAGGACTGGGCGGGGCACCACGCAATATTTAACCACCAAACTGATTCCCAAAATAGCCATCCGCATCAGTTCCTATATAGCCATCGGCGCAATTATCGGACTCATGTACGCCGGATTTTTGTATATTAGTGATTTAGGAGAAGAAAACAATTTAGAAAAAGCCAAAAACGTAATTATCTATTCCATAGTAGCCTTATTCGTAGCCGTATTTGCCTTTGCCATTGTCCAAATAGTCAACCTCTTACCACTTAATATCATCTCATGAAAAAACTCCTTTTAATCTTCATCTCCATCCTGCTAAGCCTGAATTTAGCCCTGGCAAACTCCACCGAAACTGATGCCACCGCGACAGGTGACGACAGAGTCAAACAAAATTTAATCGACAAATTACTGCCTAATCAGGACAAACTTTTTAAACATTCCAAAAAAATTGACCTAGATTTAAATCAAGAAATAACCGAAGACGAACAAATCTACCGCCTAGCCGAAGGCGATTTAGAAAAACAAATCCTCCCTCGCATTTTCCAACTTGTATTTTTACTTTCCGGCACAGTCTTTATGGGGATTTTTGTCTACGCAGGCATCATGCTCATCGTGCGCCAAGATGAAGAAGAGGCACTGACTAAAACTAAAAATATACTCATCGACTCCCTAATAGGGGTCATTGTAATCGGCGTCTCTTATGCTATAATTACAGGAGTGATTAGTTACTTCGATTTAATTCGCTAAATTATGCAAAAACTTTTATATATTTTCTTACTAGTCACAAGCTATATTCAAAGTGCGCTAGCCGCATCTCTTACATCAGTCGGCATAGACCCCGAAATCAAACAAGAACTCAACTTCCTGCCCGACGTTTCTCTCCAATCTGCCACCGCCACTCCCGAAGAAAAAGTCTTCTCCTTCGCAGGAGACATCATTATCACCATTCTACAATTTGCCGGAGGCGTAGCCGTGCTTTTTATAGTCATCAACGCCGCCAAAATGCTCTTAGCCGCAGGAGAAGAAGACAAAATTACCGAAGCCAAAACTGGCCTGCTTTGGGCCATAGGCGGCCTGATTCTAATGATACTTTCCTATACTATCATCGAATTCGTAGTCAATCTCGGCCTCTTCGTTGAACAAGCTAACTAAACCTTAATCCAAATCCATGATCGCTCTACCCAATTACTACTTCCCCAGCTACCTACTCAGCCCCAGCGAAGTCACCGGCCTTGCTAAATCCCCAAACCCAAAACAAATCGTTTCCTCTCTACTCAAACTCTACGAAGAGTTCCAAGGCCCAAGCACTGAGCAAGAATTTAGCAGCATTCTCGAACGCAAAAAACAAATTGAAGAGACCCTAAAGCAATTACCATCTCCCAAACTTTACCAAACCTACGCACCACTCATCTTTGAACCAACAAAATACAACTCCCAAACCCCCAGATTTTTTTTAGATACCGATGAAATCCTCCAAGCCCAAACGCTCAGCCCCTTTGCTCTATCGCTACTACAAAGCCTAGAACTCAGTTATATACACTTTAATAGTAAACTCCAAGAAGCTAAACATCAGGACCAGCAATTCACTGAATATATGCACGAAAGTAGCAAATTTAACATCTTTCTCAAAAACATCTTATACGAACAACAAATCCCCCAACCCTTCTCCAAACTAGAACCAGCCTTTGATCCAAACAACCAAATCATCGATAGTCACCAAACTCGTCTAATTGACATCCCCTTTTAAAATTCCCGCCTCTCAAACATAATAGCGGACTTTGCCAGCTGAATTTTACCTGGCAAACTCACATTCCCATCCAAAGAAGCATAGGCCTTTAAGCCAGATTCCTGCAAGGCCTGCTCAGTCTTTTCTGGCAGCCAAATTTGCGCCACACTCAAAGCCACTCGCACTCCCTCCAACAAATTATACATCACCTTCTCTAAGGCAGGATCTTCTGCCTTCGACAAGGCCCAAGGCTTTTGTTCTTCTACATATTGATTTAAAGTCTGACAAAACTTCAGCCATAACTCTATGGCTTTTCGGACCTCAAATTCTTCCATCAAATTCGGAATTTCCTGCAATAAATGCTGCTTCTCTGCGGCAAAATCTAAATCAAACTTCGCCTGCACCTTCCCATCAAAATATTTAAGCTGCATAGCCAAAACACGCGACACTAAATTACCAAATTTGCCTCCAAGTTCTGCATTGTAGGATTCCTGCAAACGACTTTCCGAAAAATCAAAATCATCGCCTGAATGCATTTCTCGCAACAATCCAAAACGCAACACATCGGCCGAATATTTTTGCACCATGGCAATCGGATCAATCACATTACCCCGCGATTTACTCATTTTCACTCCATCTACCGTAATATGACCGTGGGCTGCTATTTTTTTAGGCAAAGCTATCTCTAAACTCAAACACATGGCTATCCAAAAAATAGCATGGAATTTAATGATTTCCTTAGCCATAAAATGCCAACTGGCTGGCCAAAACCTCTCAAAATCAGCCTGCTCATCCGGGTATCCAAGAGCCGTAATATAGTTACACAGCGCATCACACCACACATACATCAATTGATCTTCATCATCTGGAACAGGTATTCCCCACTTTACATTTTCCTTCGGACGCGAAAAAGAAATATCTTCAAGATCCTCTAACATATTACAAAGCTCCTTAACCCTATATTCCGGGAAAACTTGCACCTTTCCACTAGTTAAAATTTCTCGCACTTGATCCTTATACTTTGTGAGTTTAAAAAAGTAATTTTCCTCAGACACTTTTTTTGGCGGCACATTGTAACCCGGGCAATTTCCATTTTCGTCTAAATCCTTTTCTAAAATAAAACTCTCACTACCCATACAATATAAACCTTCATATTCTGCCTTATAAATATCACCTTTAGCTTGGAGTTTTGCCCAAATTTTTTGCACAGCCGCTTTATGCTCAGTATCTGTCGTGCGAATGCGCTTAGTCGGATCAACTGCAATCACCTTTTCCATCTCTAAAAAACACTCGTTAATCTGATCTACATGTGCTTTGGGCTCCAATCCCAAAGCTTCAGCCTTTTCATAAACTTTTAAACCGTGTTCATCCATACCAGTTAAAAAAAAGGCCTCCTCTGCTCTCAACCTATAAAATCTAGCATAGCTATCTGCTAACAAATTGGTAAAAGCCGCACCAATATGTGGTTTTCCATTCGCATAATAAATTGGAGTAGTAAGAAATTTAGGCATTTTTTAAACATTTAAACTATAAAAAGTATAAACTAAAGCAATTTTAAATCAACTCTTGACATACGCAAAACAAAATGCAATATTTCAATGACTGTAAAAAAACCAACATGCTCAGACTATTTAATCGAATGAAAACACTTAAAAGCATCTTTCAAGAAAACAACATTCAATTCGATGCCAAACAAGTTGAAGAAGATTTATTAATTTCCATTCAAGAACCCGAAAATGGAAATACTAAACAATATATCTACAACTTACAACAAAATACCTTATGCCAAGAGGAAGAAAAGTTCCATTGCGAATTTGCCACCAACTGTTTTTCGCAAAACATTAATTTACAAAAAACAAATGAAGTCTCTGAACTCCTTAATAACATTGTCGAGCTCTTCCAAATCAGTTTAGATCTTGAAAACCGAATTCAAAATCTCAACAAAATAAAAAATACCGGCAACTTTCTTTTCACAAGCCTGATTTTCGCTTTATTTATCAAAGACATAGAAATCTCAACCCAACACGAAAGCCTCAACTATCTGCTACAGGCTCTAGGTACTAGCCTTAGCTATCTAACGGCTAATCAAATTAATAAAAGAATCTTAAATCTAGTTTTAAATAAATCTGATCAAAATTGCCACATCACATTAAAATAAAGCTTAACTGAATTAATCTTGCAAAAAAAGAGCACAAGCCTTAATATACAAAGGCTTAAAATTTGATATGATCAAAACACGCTTCGCTCCATCTCCAACCGGCTATTTGCATATAGGCAGCCTAAGAACCGCCCTTTACGCCTACCTGCTTGCCAAACACGAAAAAGGCCATTTTATTTTAAGAGTCGAAGACACAGACCAATCCCGACTAGTTCAAGGCGCCAGCCAACATTTGCTAGAAATGCTGCATTGGTTTGACCTAAAACCAGACGAAGGTCCCAAAGCCGGTGGGCCCAACGGACCATACATTCAATCTCAGCGACTAGAAAAATACCAAGCCGCCAGCCAACAACTTTTAGCAGAAAAAAAGGCCTATCGCTGTTTTTGTAGCAAAGACAGACTAGAACAATTGCGCACCTTTCAAAAAGAAAACAAAAAAGCTCCCATGTACGACCGACATTGCCGCTACCTCAGCGAATCCGAAATCCAAACCAAACTCCAGGCCCAAACACCTTTCGTGGTCCGCCAAGCTATTCCCTTAAATGAAACTATCAAATTCACTGACAGCATACGCGGCAAAATGAAATTTGACAGCAATACCCTCGACGACCACGTTTTAATGAAAACTGACGGCTTTCCAACCTACCATCTAGCCCTAGCCGTAGATGACATAGACATGGAAATTACGCACATCATTCGCGGAGAAGAATGGCTGCCTTCCAGCCCCAAACACGTCCTCTTATTTGAAGCCCTAGGCCACAAAACTCCCCAAATGGCTCACCTACCCCTTATATTAAATGCCGACGGATCCAAGCTATCTAAGCGCCAAAACGACGTTTCTGCTGAAGACTACATCAACAAAGGCTACCAAAAAGAAGCCCTACTCAACTTCATTGCCCTACTCGGCTGGAACACATCCGACAAACAAGAAATTTTCACCATGCAAGAATTAATCGAAAAATTCACTCTCGAACGCGTACAAAAAGCCGGCGCCGTACTCGACATCGACAAACTCAACTGGTTCGACTGGCAACACCGCAGACTCAAACACCTAGCTAAACTCAAAGAAATCGCCACTGCTATCAATGCTCAAGTCCAAATTAGCGAACCCAAAAAAGGACAACTAGACTTCCATTTTACAGACCCTAGCGACACCCAAAAATTCATCATACAAAAAGGAGTGCTCCTACTCACTTATGTCTCAAAAGAAGCCTTGGGCTCTATTCCTAAACACAAACTAGACACAGATTTTTTGTACAAAGCCCTCGCCTCTCTAGAAGACAAAATTCTCAAAGAACCAAACAATTTCCCCGAATACAGCGCCTTTTATTTCCAAAACCCAAGCAAAGTCCAACTTGAGCTATTCAAAAACGAAAAAATGCAAGTCGACTACGAACTTTCCCGCGAAGTCATCAACGCAGTGCTACAAGACTTAAAAAACACTAGTTTTCAAACCCCAGACCATCTCAAATCCAATTTCGTGGAAATCATCAACCGACTCGAACTCAAAAACGGACAAGTCCTCTGGCCAATCAGAGCCGCTCTGTCCAACACCCAATACTCACCTGGAGTCTTCGACCTAGCCTACACCCTAGGCTTCGAAGAAACCCAAAAACGACTTAGCCAAGCCATGCAAGAAATCCTAATGCATAGTTAAACACAAAAAGTAATTGGTAAAAAAACTTGAAATATACCTGGATGCGACTGCACTTATAAAGCACGGTAACAACACAGAACTAGTAATAAATATACAAACAAAAATTTATAAACAACTTAAAGAAAGCTCACAGAGCTTTCTTTTTTACTCAATTTCAAAACATACATAAAAAGTTCACAACAAATAATTCAAGCACTTATTTTATACAAACAAAAACTTGACAAAAAAATAATCATGCTGTACCTTAACCGTATA
>CAZFPD010000007.1:0-5360 GCA_964521035.1 uncultured Candidatus Peribacteria bacterium | reverse complement strand
TGGCTGGCCGGTTGGCTGGCTTCGGAGACAGGAAAATTTAGAACAACCACAAAACAAGAGTCTTAACAAAATCAAACAACGAGTAAGAAATCAAGGGGTCATTCTAGAAGAAATTGAATCAAATCAATTTCGTATCACAATAAGTGACGATAAGATGAAAAACTTTCTTCAAAATGCACACCCACTAAACGTAAAATTTGATGATGATTTTGTAAAATATTACTCAAAACCTTATCAAGAACATGAACTTATATTATCTATAGATCATGATAATGCAAAGCTTATTCTTACATATGCAAACCACCAATTTGAATACTTATGTAATGAAAACGAAATCAAAGCTTTTGAACAAAATACATCTAATGAAGACATAATAACGGTAGTAGAAAAAATAATATCAATTGCCACACTACCATTCTGGACCGCTAATTTTGAAAGATACATAAGTGTTGCCAGTACGTTAATTACAACTATTCCAATTTATATAACCATTGACATGGTATTTCAAGAAATAATCCAAGCATTAGAAAGTTTCGATTTACAATCATTAGGTATTAATGTAATCACAGTAGCTTCAGTTGCATTCATTACAAAAACAATAAGTGAAAAAATAGGTGCAATCATAGCAGATAGAAGGTATAACAACAAAGTGAATCAATTTGGAAGATTTCATAAATTCAAATAAAAATTCTAGAAAGCTCTGTGAGCTTTCTTTTTTTGACAATTTTTTTTCTATAGTTACAATAAAAACGTAATATTACTTATGTTTATTATTGAAAACCTCAGTCTCGGATACGATAAAAATTTACTTTTTGAAAATTTTAATTTATCACTTGATTCAAAATCAGGTAAAAAAATTGCCTTAGTCGGCCCAAACGGCTGCGGCAAATCAACTTTACTTAAAGCAGTCCTCAAACAAATAACTCCGGTCAAAGGCAAAATTGAAGTCCAAAACGAAAAAATTTTACATCTCAAGCAACACAACAACTTCGATCCAGCCCAAATGGTAGGTATCTATTTAGAAAACCTACTAGAGCACAGCCACCATTTTTACCAAGTCGACATTGCCCTGCAAGAAGTAGACTTAGACCCTGATGTGATCTATAAAACTTTTTCCGAACTTTCTGAAGGCCAAAAACTCAAAATTCAAATCATAGAACTACTCTTACAAGAGCCAGACATCTTACTACTAGATGAACCTACCAACCATTTAGATGCACAATCTATCAACTGGCTGATCAAATTCATCCAAGATTTTAAAGGATCCATGATACTCATCACCCACAAACAAGAAGTCTTGGAACAGGCCGCCACCGAAATTTGGGAAATTGACCCGGCCAAACAAAAAGTCATCATCTATCATGGTAATTTTAGTTATTTTTGGGAACAACGTTTCGTCAACATCAAAGCCGAACGCAAAGCCTACTTCAAACTCAAAAAGGAAATTCAAGGCATTCGAGCCTGGCTAAAAGCCAACGAATTCCATCCTAAATATCGTTTTTCGGCCTTTGTAGCTAATCAAAAAAAAATCCTAGCCAAACTCGAAGCTGAATTTAATGAAATTAAACTCACCACAGACCCCAAACTCAGCCTAGGCACCCACATGCAAACAGACGAAAGAAATAGTCTCTTGCACACCTTCTACTCTGAAAGCCGCACAGACATAACAGAAATCAAGATTTTCAAAGGACACAAAATCTTACTGCAAGGAATCAACGGAGCCGGCAAAACCACCCTCCTCAAAGAACTGTATGAGGATCTCAAATATGCCCGCCTTTTTCCCAAGATCCTAAACCAAGCCGATAAACTACAAGGCGAGCAAAAACTCCACAAATACTTAGACGAGCACATCCACGGCTCCGAAAGCGAATTCTACGAACTCATCGCCAGCTTCGGCCTCAAGCCCCTCTTAAAAACCCCTATCAACACCCTAAGCGGTGGTGAGCAAAAGCGAGTCCAAATTATCACCATGCTCAACCAAAGACCCAATCTCATGCTTTTAGATGAGCCCACCAACCACCTAGACCTCTTTAGCCAACTCGAAATGATCAAATTCCTGAATCAAACCAACGCCACCATAATTATGATCTCATCAATAATATTGATTTCGATCAAATCATTTATGTGCCAAAATATGAAAATTCCAACTCCTAATTGATTTAAAACTTTACAAATTTCTACTACTCATATATTATGGAATTGCTAATACATTACTATGAACTTCAAAATCCTGAAATACCTTATTTTTCGTATCAAACAAAGTGTAAAATGTGCCAACTGCAATAAAAAATTATCCGATAAAGACATCTTTATTCAAAATGCCAATAGCCAACAAGCTAAGGTTGAATGTAATTGTAGTCGCTGCCTTCACAAATTTAGTATTGATGCCAAGTTACACAAATTCCGCCCTCATCAAAATATGGATTCCGATCCTATTGATAAAATAGAAGTTAATAAAATGAAAGAATTTTTAAATGACTTTAACGGAGACTTTAAATCCATCTTTAAAAAATAATTATGCTCAAATTATTAGTCCTTATTATTATAGTTTATCTTGCCTTTACAAATATAGACGGGATTAAAACTTATTTTAAAGGTACGGATTTTTCACTAGATTCCTCCAAACAAAGCTTTGAAAACCTCAGAAATTCAGCCGAGCAAAAAATGGAAGACATCAAAGATGCGAGCCAAGAAATTCAAGAAGCCAAATCCGCCATCCAAAAACTTACTCAATGAGCTGGCTAAAGGCACAGCTACATCTTCATATTCAAGGAGATCCAGTTGATAACATCAAATACACAGCGACTCAAATCATTAATTATGCCAGCCAACTCAATTATGATGTTTTGTGTGTGACCTGCCACGACAAATTAATTTTTCGCAAAAGCGACCAAAAACTCGCCAAATCTAAAGGAATTTTATTAATACCAGGCATAGAAAAAACCATTCAAAAAAAACATGTTTTAATTATTAATGCGCACCCAGAATCGGAATTCATCAATTCCTTCGCCGACCTTAAAACCTACAAAAAAGAACATAAACACTCCCTAATTATCGCACCGCACCCCTTTCACAAACTCAGCACTTGCCTAGAACAAGACTTTTTCAAATACCATGATTTATTTGATGGACTAGAACTCTCCCACTTCAACTCCCGACTGCTAAACTTCAACAAAAAAACCCAAAACCTTGCCAAACAAATGCAAAAAAGCCTCATTGCCACAGGCGATGTACATTATCTAGACGGGCTAAATTATGGATATTGCTTCATTAAGCCCAATAACAAAAGCATCGAAAGCATTATAGAAGCCATTAAAAATGGGCTAGTTCATAACTACTTACAAAATTTCTCTAGCCTAGATTTAGTCAAACTTTTCTTTCGGCTATACAAAGAGACCAAATAATAGGTCTGTAAATACATTTATTGGGCTAAAAATGCTAAAATAGGCCTACTAAACACTTATATGCCACATATAAAATTTTTAGAACAAATACGCGAAAAAGCCAAACAAAAGCCCCAAAAAATCATTTACCCAGAAGCTGCCCTCGACATTCGCATACTCCAAGGCGCCATTTTAGCAGCCCAGGCCAAAATTTGCTATCCTGTGCTAATTGGCAAAAGTTCAGAAATCCAAGCCCTAGCCGCTAAACACCAACTGCAAATTCCTAACACCTGCAACATTGTCGAAATCAACACCGAAGATGCCCAAGGCCGCTATCTAAGCGAAGTCCTACTCAGCAAGCGCAAACACAAAGGTCTAAAAATCCAAGCCGCCCTAGAATTACTGCAAGACCCTCATTATTTTGCTACCATGCTCCTAGAAACCGACAACGGCCAAGGAGTAGTCGCCGGAGCCATCAGCACCACGGCCCAAACCTTTAAACCTGTCTTTCAAATCATCAAAACCAAAGAAAAATTCCACCACGCCTCTAGCTTTTTCTTCATGCTGAAAGATGAACGCATCCTGCTATTCGCAGACTGCGCCATCAACATTAATCCAGACAGCCAAACACTAGCAGAAATAGCCATAGACACAGCCCAAACAGCGGAACAATTTGGCATCAAACCGCAAGTCGCCTTCCTCAGCTTTTCTACCAAGGGCTCAGCCAATAGCCCAGAGGTCAGCAAAGTACAAGAAGCCGTCAGTCTGGCCCAAGCCAAAGCGCCCCATTACAATTTTGATGGTGAAATGCAAGTCGATGCAGCTCTGGTTCCTCAAGTAGCTCAACTCAAATGTCCAAAATCTATCATTCAAGGAGATGCCAATATCTTAATTTTTCCTAACCTAGAAAGTGGCAACATTGCCTATAAACTAGTACAACGTCTGGGCAAATTCCAGGCCATTGGCCCCATAGTCCAAGGTCTGCGCAAACCAGTCAACGACCTCTCTCGCGGCTGTAGTGTAGACGACGTAGTCCAAATATCGGCTATCACTAGCCTACAAGCTCAAAATTTACCCTTTGGAATATGAAGCACATTTTCACCCTCAATCTCGGATCCTCAACTGTAAAAATGGATTTATACGATCTCAATTTAAAGCTGCTTGCCTCCCAAAATTATTTACACCATAATCAATGGGATAAATTACAGCAAAAAATTCAACGATTTCTCAAAAACCTAGACCTGGAAACTACCATCGTTTGTCATCGAGTTGTGCACGGCGGCGACAAATTAAAATCTACTACTCGCATCAGCAAAGCTACCGTGACCGCTCTCAAAAAACTGATTCCTCTAGCTCCCCTACATCAGCCTTTTAACATTCAAGGCATAGAAATTTTAGACCAACTCGGAGCCAAAACCCAATACGCCTTTTTTGATACCGCCGCCTTTAGCAATCTAGCTCCAGAAAAATATCAAATTCTAATCCAAAAAAGCACCTCCAAAATTCGTAAATATGGATTTCACGGACTCAACCACGCCTATTTGTTGCAATCCATGCAGGCCAAACTCAAACAAAAAGCCATTAACGGAGTACAGATCCACCTAGGCAACGGATGCAGCCTAACCCAAGTAGTCCAAGGGCAAATTACAGACACCAGCATGTCCTACACTCCCCTAGCTGGAGTGGCTATGTTTAGCCGCCCCGGAGATCTGGATCCCGGCATAGTGCTAGAATTGTGTGAAAAACATGGCGTTCCAAAAGCCAGTCAAATCCTCAACCAAAAATCTGGCTTGAAAAGCCTGCAATCTAAAGCCAAAAACATTAAAGAGATTTTTCAGAACCGGCACAAAAATTCAGAAGCAGCCCTAGCAATTAAAATCTGGCAAAACTCCATCGCCAAATATTTAAGTTATTATGTAGCCACCCAAACTCACATAGATTACCTGGTCTTTTCCGGAGGAGTCAGTGAAAACAACC
>CAZFPD010000006.1:0-18570 GCA_964521035.1 uncultured Candidatus Peribacteria bacterium | reverse complement strand
GGAGTGTTGATAGTTACGCATTACCAGAGAATTTTGGGATATTTGCGTCCGGATTATGTACATGTATTGATAGAGGGCCGATTAGTCAAGAGCGGTAAGGCTGATTTGGCTCAAAAAATTGAAAAACAAGGATTTAATTGGTTGAAATGAATGAATCGATTTTTGCGGGATTAAAGCGAGAGATTTTTGATACAAAAAATGAGTTTGCTTATCAAGATAATTTTTTACAGGGATTATCCGAAGAGGTTGTTCGTACAATTTCTAAGGATAAGCAGGAGCCAGAATGGATGTTGCAAATGCGTTTGCAGGCTTTAGAAACTTTTTATAAATTGCATTTTCCAGAATGGGGTCCGGATTTATCAGATTTAGATTTATCTAAGATTACCTATTTTGCGAAGGCGGACGCTAAAAAAAATGCTAAAAGTTGGGATGAGGTTCCCCAAGATATTAAGAATACGTTTGAAAGACTGGGTATACCAGAGGCAGAAAGAAAAGTTTTGGCTGGAGTTGGAGCTCAGTATGAGAGTGAGGTGGTTTATCATAAATTGAAGGAAAAATGGGAAAGCCAGGGAGTCATTTTTGAAGATTGTGATGTAGCTTTAAAAAAGTATCCGGATTTGTTTAAAAAATATTTCATGAAATGTGTGCCGGTTAATGATCATAAGTTTGCAGCCTTGCATGCTGCGGTTTGGAGTGGAGGGACTTTTTTGTATGTTCCGAAGGGTGTGCAGCTAAGCGAGCCTTTGCAGGCTTATTTTCGGATGAATGCTCCGGGGCAAGGTCAATTTGAGCACACTTTGATTATTATTGAAGATGAGGCGCAAGCTCATTATATAGAAGGATGCTCGGCTCCTAAATATGGAGAAAATGCCCTACACGCCGGTTGTGTGGAAATATATGTAGGCAAAAACGCAAAAATGAGATATTCCAGTGTGGAAAACTGGAGTAAGGATACTTATAATTTGAATACTAAGCGAGCAATTGTTTCGGATAATTCCATTATGGAGTGGGTAGGTGGTAATATGGGTTCGGGAGTTACTATGCTGTATCCTTGTACTATATTAAGAGGTAAGGGGGCTCATGCTGATCACTTGGGTATAGCTTTTGCAAATCAAGATCAGTTGCAGGATACGGGAGCCAAGGTTATTTGTGCGGCAGATCATACTAGTTGTAATGTGGTGATGAAATCCTTGTCTAAAAATGGGGGAATCTCTGTTTATAGAGGTTTAGTTAAGGTTTTGCCAGCTTTGAAAAATGTAAAATGTCGGATAGAATGTGATGCCTTAATTTTAGATGAATTTTCGCGTTCGGATACTGTTCCGGATATGCAAATATTGTCAGATGATGTTTCGATTGCCCATGAGGCGAGGGCTGGTAAAATTAATGAGGATGATTTATTTTATTTGATGAGCAAGGGTATAGATGAAGAAGCGGCTTTGGCCATGATAGTAAATGGTTTTATTGATCCTATTGTTAGGGAATTGCCAATGGAATATGCGGTGGAAATGAATAGGTTAATAGAAATGGAAATGGAAGGGTCAGTAGGTTAATTGAATATATGCAAAATAATAAGCAAGTCCGAGTTTATCAAAAATCACCAATTATCAAATCTGAGGATATAGAGTTGTATTTAAGAGTGTCTGGTAACCAAAGTTTGGAATTTGATGAGCAAAAATTTGAGTTTGAGAATGCAGTTTTAAAATTAAAAGCAGGTTTAGAAGCAAATTTAGATATAAGTAAGGCTGATTTTAGTGAGCTGGAAATAGTGCTAGAAAAAAATGCGAAATTAAATTTAAGCTGTAAGGATAATCAGGATTTGCGGAGCTTGAAAATTGTTTTGCAGGAGTCAGCTAGTTTGCATTTTGATTACAGGAATGCTTTGAGTTTGCAGTTGTTTGAAAATGTGATAGAGCAGGCCAGCTTTTCTCAGACTAGGCTGAATTACTTAACAGAATCTAATGCTCGGCACAAGGTGCAGGTGGCGGTGAATATGCGTGGTAAGCAGGCTCAAACTAATTTGCAGGCCTTGTCTTATTTGAGAGAAAAGGCCTTGGCTTGTGGTTTTTTTAGTTTGAATTTTTTTGATAAGTCTAACCAGGCCAATATGCAAATCAGGGCTTTGTTGGATGATCGCGCTTATTTGGATAGTCACGCTAAGATTTTTATTAGTCCTGAGGCTGGAAAAACAGATTCTTATATGAAGCAGGAAATATTTTTGTTAGAAAAGTCAGCCCGAGCTAAGGCGATGCCAGAATTATCTATTATGACAAATGATGTTCAGGCTGGTCATGGAGTTTCTGTTTCGGGCTTGGATGCTGAGCAAGTCTTTTATTTAAACAGCAGAGGCTTAAATTCTGCGCAGGCCAAGGATTTAATAATTGAAAGTTATTTTGTAGATATGCAGAAAAATTTTTGGTGATTTGTATGTTGTGGATTTGCAGGAAGATATTTTTCAATTTAGAAATGTGAATCAAGATATAGGCAGGCCGATTTGTGCAGTTTATAGTAATAATCCGGTGAATGCTAATTATCCAACAACTCCTAGCAAGAGTCAGTTATTTTATTTGACTCCACAGCCGGATCATGATAATTGTGCATATGCGGCTAAGGATGTACATGTGATAGATTGATCTTGCAAAAAATATAAATTGTGTTATTGTCTGAGGAGTAACTTGTGTGATGTATAAAAAACATTTTCCTATTTTTGAGAGTCAGCCCGATTTGGTTTATTTGGATTCGGCGGCTACAGCCTTAAAGCCTGAGGCTGTGGTAGATGCAGCGCGTGATTATTATTTAAATTATTCGGCCAATGTGCATAGGGGATTGTATCCTATGGCAGAGCGAGCAAGTTTGGAATATGAGGCGGCGAGACAGAAGGTGGCTGATTTTATGAATGCTAAGAAAAATGAGGTGATTTTTAATTTAAATGCAACTGCGGCTTTAAATATGCTGGCCTATGGTTTGGATGCTAGGTTTGAACCGCAAAGTCAAGTTTTGGTTTTGTTGTCTGAGCATCATAGTAATTTGGTGGTTTGGCAGGAATTTTGTAAGAGAAATAATTTGAAGCTGAAGGTGGCTGCGAATGAGCAGGAGTTATTAGCAGGAATTTCCAAGCAGACTTGTTTGTTGGCGGCGAGTTTAATGAGTAATGTAACGGGTTTAAATCTGGATAGTCATTTGATTATGCAAAGGGCTAGACAATATAATGTCTTAACTGTTTTGGATGCTTGTCAGTTTATTGTGCATAATGTCTTAGATGTGCAAGCCTTGGATTGTGATTTTTTGGTTTTTTCTGCACATAAATTATATGGTCCAAGTGGAGTGGGAGTTTTGTATGGTAGAGAAGCTGAACTGGCCAGATTGAAGCCCGCAGTTTTTGGGGGAAATATGGTGGAGGAGGTCAGCGCGCAGGTGAGTACTTATAAACCAGCGCCGGAGGGGTTTGAGGCAGGTACTCCCAATATAGCTGGGGTGATTGCTTTGGGTGCGCTTATTGATTTTTTGCAAGCACAGGATCTTAAGAAAATATACGAATATGAGCATAGTTTGGCAGAGTATTTGTTTAGCAAATTGCGCACTTACCCAGACTTGCAGGTTTTGGGAGGTTTGGAACAGGCAAGGAGTTTAGTGGCTTTTAATTTGCCAGGAATACATCCACATGATTTGGCCTATGGTTTGGCTCAGCAGAATATTTGCGTGCGAGCAGGGCAGCATTGTGCGATGCCTTTACATGAATCCTTGGGAGTGATGGCTAGTTTGCGGGTGAGTTTGGGGATGTATAATACCAAGCAGGATATAGATAAATTTTTAGCTTGTTTGCAGGATTTACAAAATTATTTTAAAAAAACTGAATGAATATTTATTTACAGAATGTGATGGACCATTTTCATAATCCAGAATGTTATGGGAAGTTGGCAGATTATACGCATAGTTTTGCAATTAAAAATTTAAGTTGCGGAGATAAAATTCAAGTTTATTTAAGGATTCAGGCGAATAAGTTAGAGCAGGTGAGTTTTGAGGCTGAGGGTTGTGCAATTTCGGTGGCAGCAGCCTCGATGTTTTTAAGTGAGATTCAGGGGATGGAGGTCCCAAAGATTCTGCTTTTGGATAAGCAGTTTATTTTGGATTTATTGGAAATGGATCTCTCACCTATGCGTTTAAAATGTGCCTTGTTGTGCATGGAGGCTGTAAAAAAAGCAATAACTTGATTACCAGTTGGAGCCTGAGCCGCCGCCGCCGAAGCCACCGCCGCCGAAGCCACCAAAGCCACCGCCGCCGCCAAAGCCACCGCCGCCGAAGAAGCCTCCGCCCCGGCCATGATTATTAAATTTTCCGGTTGAGTAGCCGTGGTCGACGTAAAGTCCCATCAGTACTCCAACAATTAAAATGAGGGTTGAAATCACTAAATTTAAACTGAATAGGATGCCAACTCCAAAGGCGATAATGCCTCCTATCATTCCGCCTAGCCAGATACTTTTGGTTTTGGCTAGTTTGTTGCCAAAGAGGGTGAAGATAAAGATGCTAAAAAATATAATGCCGTTAATAGGGAGTTCGGTTGGTCGTTTTTTGTGGTTTGGAAAATACTCACCGTCTAGGGCAAGTATCATGTTATTGGTCATTTGGGCGATAGCTTCTTGATATTTGCCTTTGCGTAGTAGGGCTTTGGCGTCTTCTTGGATGTTAAAGCTGGCGGCGTCAGTCAGGCTGCCTTCAAGTCCGTAGCCAACCTCTATGCGGGATTTACGGTCTTTGATGGCCAGGATTAAAATGGCTCCGGAGTCGGCGTCTTTTTGGCCTATGCCATTTTTGCGAGCGAGTTCTAAAGCAAAATCTTGGATGGGATAGCCATCTAGGGTATCGATTGTAAAGATAGCGATTTCTATGCCTTTGCTTGATTGCAGTTGTCGAAGCTTGGTTTCGAGTTGTGCTTGAGCAGGTGCTTGGATTACATTGGCGTGGTCGGTCACAAAATTAGCAAGAGTGGGTATATTAATGGAATTTGAGGCAAATACGCTAGGAATAAAAATCAGTAGGCAGAGAAATTTTTTAATCATTTAAAATATTTTTTAGCTCAGGTGCAAATTCAGTTTGATCAGCCGCTTCAAATAAAGGTTGTTTGCTAAAGCCAAAGATGTTGGCAATGATGTTGCTAGGGAATTTTTGTACGCTATTGTTGAGTTTTAGGGTGGCGTCGTTAAAGTCTTTTCTGGCTACTCGTAGTCTGTTTTCTACTCCTTCGAGTTGGGATTGAAAGGTGAGGTAGTTTTTGCTGGCTGTGAGTTGTGGATAATTTTCGAAAGTTACCAGTAGTCTAGAAAAAAGGCCTTGGTATTTTTGGCCGGCCATAATTTTGTCGTTGGTGCTTGGAGCTTTTTGCCAGGCGCTACGAGCTTCGGCTAGTTCTGTGAAGGTGCTTTTTTCGAAGTCGGCGGCTCTGTTGGCTATGGCTGCTAGGTTAGGGACCAAATCAAAACGGGATTGAAAGTTGTTTTCAACCTGAGACCAGGCCGTGTCTCTTCCATTACTTTTACCAATGAGGCTATTGTATGTGCTTCCGATGTAAAGACAAACAAGGACGATAATGGCTATTACAATATGTGATCGTTTAATGTTTTGCATTTTTAAAACAGTTAAAAAATTAGGTGCTCATATTATAACAAATAATTTTAAAATTGTATAGTTATAAGCAAATATGTTTTACTTCCAGTAAGCCCTGGTTGAGCTTGGAATCAATATCTTGTATATTGCAGGGGTAATCTGCTCCTATACCAAATATATATTCACTAGGTTTGATGAGATTATGTTCGTTTAAAGAAATTAAATAGCCTTCAAGGGGGGCGTATATACTGCGAGGGGTTTGAAAATCTTGGTCATAAATGACTCCTATGAGTTGGTTTTTTTGGATGGCTTGACCAAGTTTGACTTGCGGGTAAAATAACATGGACTGTGTGCTTTTAAAGCGAAATCTTTGCTGTATAACTATGGATTTTTGCTTATGAGCGGTACCTATGTGATTGCCATTATGTTTTAGTAAATTGATAATTAGATTGATTTGAGCTTGAATTTGGGTTTGAGATACCTGGTAACTGCCTCCGGATTCGATGGTGATGAAGTTTTTGTTTTGGCTGTGCATGTAGTCGGTCAGCATGCCTTTGCTGCCTTTGCGAACTAGGCAAAAAGGCACTTGCAGATAAGGCAATAATTGTTGTAGTTTGGGGTCAGGCTTGGGGATGCGGGCGTGAAGCACGAGTTTGTAGCTGCTACCAGAGTCGTGGAAGTCAACCCCGTAATCAATGTGATCGAGAATCTCTTTTTTAAAGAGTTTAGAAACAGGATGTTGAATGTCTTTGGTAAAGGTTCTGTTGAGATCAGTATCTTTAAAACGACGATTGCGCTGTTGAAAGCCTTGGGGATTAATGTTGGGTACGATAATGATGGTCCCGGTGAATTTTGTTGGGTTGGCCTTTAAGTACTTAATGAATTCTATACAAACAAACATGCCATTGGCTTCGTCTCCGTGAATACCTCCAGAAATTAGCACGGTTTTTCCTGGAAGAGGAGATTTATAAATATAATATTGAATTCGATTTTTTTGGTCGAGCTTGATGGAGTGTTGCGTCAGCATAAATAAGATCAATTAGATCATTATAACACATTTTATTGCAAAGGTGAAGGGGGGTATTAAAAAGGGTTCTAACGCTTGACAAACTCGAGCATTTCATTATACTACCTATTGTCGTGTAAGCAAGTTTAATGATTTTAGCTGGAATAGAAATATTTGATATGCCCGGGTTAGATAGAAATTTTTTGAATCGTTTGCGGGTTGATCAGAATCTTAGTTTGATTGAGGAGTCTAAAATTCGTATAAGGGCACAGCTAGATAGAGCAGGGTTGAGCCATGAACAAATAAATAATGCGGAGCAAACAATTGGCGAAAGTTTAGCTGAGTTTAAAGAGGTTTGGGCAGGAGATATGAATATTCTGAACAAAATACAAGATATTACGGAGGGTCGGGTTTTGAAATGTTTAATGTTAACAAATTTTGCAAAAGTGGTTCCTAAACTTATGGGAGCTGAATCTGAATATTTTAGAAATATGAATTTTTTAGAATTTGAGAAATTTTTGCAAGTCTTTGAATTTGATAATGGGGCAAAGTTTGATTATTTTATGAAGGTTTATAAATCCAAAAGGTTGGATAAGTCAAAGCTTCAATATTTGTTAGAGGTTTTGGTGAGGTTTAATCATTTTCCTAAGATAGACTTGGCTTTAGAAATTTTACATATGGATATAGATAACTATGAACAATTTTTAGGATTGCTCAATGTATTGTCGCGTTTAGATTTTTCTAATAAATTTTATCATTATAGAGAAGCTTTAAGTTGGAGAGCAAGTTTTGAGGACTTATATGATTTTTATCATGCGGCTTTAGCTTATCATTTGCAAAGGGAGGATTTTGAATTTTTAGCGACTATTTTGGAGGATTATAAGTTGCGACCTTATTTTTCAGCTTTTTTTAGTCGTTTGCCACTAGAAGCGCCTTTTGTGTTAAATAAGATGGTTGATTTGATAAGAGATGGATTAGATGAGCATACGATTGAGAGTTTATTTTTGGTGTTAGAGAGAGGGACTTTTTGTACGAAGTTGAGGCTTTATTGCAAGCTTTTATTTTTGAAAACCTGAAGTTCTTGTACAGCCCAAAGAGCATGTTCTTGAATAATGGGATCCGCATCATGAGTTAGTTTTTGGATTTGATTTAATAGGTCAACTCTTTTTAGATTGGCACTAACTATGCAGGCATTGCGTAGAAGCTTGCTGCGTTTGGCTCGCATTAGGGGGCTGCCCGCGAAGCGGGCAGTGAATTCTGCTTCATTTTTTATGTTGAGAATTTCTTGGAGTTTGAGTTTTTCTCCCGCGATAGGAGTTAGAAAATCTTGTTCCTTTGTGATTTTGGCCCGAAAATTGTGAGGGCAGACTTCTTGGCAAATATCACAGCCAAATAACCAATTGCCGATTTTGGGGCGTAATTCTATGGGTATAGAACCTTTGTGTTCTATGGTGAGGTAGGAAATGCATTTGCTGGCATTAATTTTGTAGTCTTGGTCAAGGGCCTGAGTTGGACAGGCGTCTTGGCATTTGCGACAGCTGCCACAGGTCATGCTTTGTCTATTGAAGGGAGGGTTGGCTTGGAGTTTGTGATTGCTGAGGATTTCTCCAATCAAAATCCAGGAGCCATATTTTTGACTGATGAGCAGGGTGTTTTTGGCTATGTAGCCTAGTCCGGCAAGTTGGGCATATTGCCTTTCTAGTAGAGGGCCAGAGTCTGCAAAAAATCTTTGATTAGTCTGGGGACTATCTAATTGACTAGTCAGATTTTTGAGTTTGTTTTTAAAGATTTTATGGTAATCACGCCCAAAAGCATAGCGAGCTACTTGGCCATCTCGATGTGGAGGTTTGTGTAGGTGTGGTGCCCAATGAGTGGTGTTTTTGCGGGCTTGAAAATAGTTGAGAGTGACTAGGATGATGCTTTGAGCATTGGCTAAAATCGCTTGTGGCCTGGTTTTGAGTTTTTGATGTTTTTGCAAATATTGCATTTGACCGTGTCGGCCTTGGTCTAGGAATTTTTGATAATATTGGTCGTATTGCTTGAGGTTTTGGGCTGGGCAGATGTGACAGTCTGAAAATCCAGCTTTGAGTGCAAGTTGTTTGATTTGTTGGCTGCTGAGCATGATTTTTTACTAGATCATACTGTTTGGGCCTGGTTTTGTCAATTAGCTGCTACGGATTGTGGCTTTAATGCTTTCGAGAGCTTTACTGCAGGCCTGTTGTACATCTTCTAGGTCTTGGCTAGAGAGTGTGTTGTTAGCATCTTGAATAGTAATGGAGTAGGCTAGGGCCTTTTTGTTTCCAGCTAGGTTTGAGCCTTGGTAAATATCAAATAATTCTATTTTTTGAATGAGGGGCGAAGCGCTTTGTAGGCATTTGACTACATCTTGGTGGTAGCTATGTTGGTCTAGGACTATAGAAAGGTCAAAGTTGATACTAGGATACTTGGAAATAGTCTGGTGTTGTACAACTTGAAAATCTAAGTGTGCAAATATTCCAAAGTTGATTTCTAGATAGCTTAGGTTTTGATTGGCTAGGTCATATTGATGGATGATATCGGGATGAAGTTTATAGATTTGGCCTATGGTTTTGCCTTGTACGATCAGATCGGCGCAGGCTTTAGGGTGAGCATTTGGAGCTGGTACTTTGCAAGGGAGGAATTCGTAGGCTAGATTGTTTTCTTCGCATAAGAGTTCGGCGATGCCTTTGACTTCCAGGAAACTGTTTGCGCCATTCTTGATTATCCCTAGGTGTTTTTCTTCACTAGGAAAGAAGTCCTTGCTTTTGAAGTAGACTCGTCCAACCTCAAAGAGGCAAACTTGTTCTTGGTGTTTTAGGTTGAGGTGTAGGTTTTTGAGGAGGCCAGGGATGAGACTAGTTCGTAGGTAGGCTTGTTCGCTGGAAAGATAGTTTTGCATCTTGAGGGCCAGATTCTCTTGTTGGCTGTGTTGGATGTCGTCTGAGTTTACAAAGGAATAGTTGATGGCTTCATAGTAGCCATTGCGGGCTAGCATTTGGCGAACTTTGTGAGTCAGAGAGCGTTTTTTGTATTGCATGGGAGCTTGGCAGGTGTCTATGGGTAGGATGGCTGGTATTTTGTTGTAGCCGTGTATTCTGCCTATTTCTTCGATAAGGTCATAGTCAAAGTTGACGTCGTTTTGGGCTCTAAAGTTGGGTATTTTGACTAGTATGTTTTCACCTAGATTTTCTGTTTCAAAACCTAGGTTATTGAGAATGTTAATGATTTCCTTTGGATTGAGTTGGATCCCGAGATAGCCATTAACTTTTTTTACAGATAGTTTGAGAGTTTTTTCGATGAGAGGATTAGGATAGGTGTCATGTAATTGAGAGCTGAGCAAGAGATTTGGGCAGCTGAGTTTCAGTATTTTTATAAAACGATTGAGGGTGCGGTGCGCTTGGCTTGGGTCAATTTGTTTTTCTTGTCTTTGGACTCCTTCAGTTCGGATTTTATGAAAGTTGGAGCTTTTGCGAATGATGTCAAATTGAAAGCAGCCTAGTTCGAGCAGGATTTCTTTGGTATTGGCATCTACTGCGCTGTGGCTGCCTCCTATCATTCCAAGTAGGCATTGGGCTTGCTTGTTGGATCTGAGGATGGGGTCGAAGCTTTGTAGTTCATATTCCTTGTGGTCTAGGGCGGAAAAGGCTTCTTTATTTTTGGCAAAGCAAATTTGTATGTCGTCTAGTTTGATTTTGCTGGTGTCGTAGGCATGCATGGGCTGTCCTAGTTCTAGCAGAATGTAGTTGGTGGCATCGACTATGTTATTAATGGATTTGATACCGCACATGTTGAGTTTGGTTTGGATGGCAATAGGGGAGTCGCAGACTTTTAAATTAGATATTTTAAGAAAGCAAAGTCTTTGCAGGATTTCTGGATTTTGGACTTGAATATTAAGTGTTTCGGAGCTGGTATTTTCGGATAGAAAGTCAGGACTTTGGATGTCACTAAATTCAGTGTCAGTAATGGCCGAAAGTTCTCGGGCTAGTCCTATGGTAGACCAGAGGTCTGGGCGATTGGTAATGGATTTATTATCTATATCTAAGATAATTTTTGGTAGCTGTAGGGCTTGGTGCAAAGGGTCGCCCGGCTTTAGATTGAACTGAGATAGATCTAGGATTTCGGCGCCTTGGGATTCTCCTAGGCCGATTTCATCGCTAGCGGCTATCATGCCATGACTTTTTTCCCCGCGAATTTCAGTATTGTGAATGGTGACTTCTTCTGAGCCGTGCCATTTAACTTTGGCTCCTACTTGGCAATAAGCCACTAGTTGATTTTCTTTGAGATTACTTCCTCCACAAACTACTTGCTGACTTTGTTGGCCATCAAAGACTTGGCAGAGTTTGAGTTTGTCAGCTTTGGGGTGGGCTTGAATGTTTTGGATTTGACCGACTATGACATGTTCGAGTGAGGCTTGGAGGTCGTGGACTCCGTCGATTTCAAAACTATGAAAGGTAAAGAGTTGGCGAATTTGTTCGCTGTTGAGTTCCTTGGTAAAACTAGTGTGGCTTTTAAGCCAGTCGTAGATCATTAGCATATTAGAATTGTTTTAAAAATCTGATGTCGTTTTCACGGAAATGTTTGATGTTTTTGATGTTGTGATAGAGCATGGCGAGTCTGTCGAGTCCAAAGCCGAAGGCAAAGCCTTGGTATTGATTTGGATCTACATTAGCATTTTTAAGTACGTTTGGGTGAACCATACCGGCTCCGGATAGTTCTATAAATTGAGTGTATTTGCAGATTCGGCATCCGGTTTGGCAAAAGGGACAGGAGAAATCAAATTCTACGCTGGGTTCTGTAAAAGGGAAGTAACCTGGTCGCATTTGGATTTGGATTTTTTTTTCAAAGAGCTGACTAAAAAATTCTTGAAATACAGCTTTTAAATTCGCGAGGCTAATGTTTTCGTCTACGTATAAACCTTCGATTTGGAAGAGGGTATGTTCGTGGGTGGCATCTTGGTCTTCATACCTAAAGCAGCGTCCTGGAATTATGGCTTTGATTGGTGCTTTGTGTTGTAGCATGCCTCTAATTTGGACTGGAGAGGTGTGGGTGCGAAGCAAGAGTTTGTCGCCGTTTTTGTTTGCTGGGGCGTCTATAAAGTAGGTGTCGTGCATGTCGCGGGCGGGATGGTTTTTTTTGAAATTGAGGGCGTCGAAATTGTAAAAGTCACTTTCGACTTCGGGTCCGTCTAGGATGGAAAAGCCCATTTGCTTAAAAATATCTTCTATTTTGGCTTGCAGGTTGCGTAGGGGGTGAATGGCTCCTTGTGGTTTTTTAATACCAGGAAGACTGACATCGTGCCATTGATCGAGTTCTGCTTGGCGGATATTTGCTTGGATGACTTGTTTTTGCGCTAGGATTGTGTTTGCTATTTCTTGTTTGAGTTGGTTGGCAAATTTGCTGATGCTGATTTTTTCTTCTTTGGCTAGGTCTTTGAGGCCTTTTAGGATTTGGTTGAGGGAGCCTTGGCGGCCCAGGAATTGTTTTTCGGTTTCTAGGAGTTCTGTTTCATTTTGGCAACTTTGGATTTGCTGTAGGGCTTGTTTTTGAATTGTCTTTAGTTGCTCTTGCATATATAAAAATTACCTAGTTATTTTATACCCTATTTTTGGGTTTTGCAATTAAAAACCACCCATAATCTATGGGTGGTAAAATTTGAATATTAGATGATGAAAATTATCTAACAGCGTCTTTTAGAGTTTTCCCTGGTTTGAAGGCAGGTAATTTCATGGCTGGAATATTGATGGTTTGAGAAGGGTTTCTTGGGTTTACACCCTTTCTAGCAGCACGGTGAGAAATTCTAAACGTACCAAAACCAGTAATTGTTACAGAGTCACCTTTTTGTAAGCTCTGAGTGATGCTATCAAGCATACCGTCGATTACAGCCTGGGCATCTTTTTTTGTTACACCAGCAGCTGAAGCTGCAGCAGTGATTAGATCTTGTTTAGTCATGTTTAATTTGGTTAAAACAAGTCAATTATAGGTTAAATGTCTGAATTTACAAGTAAAATTTTAAAAAAACCAAAAAAAAACCCAGGACTAGAGCGCAAATTGGCTTTTTGTAAACATTTATTTGCTGTATTTAGGGTTTAGGTGTGGTTTTTTGAATTATTTTTTAGTTTAATAATTTTAAAATATGTGTTAAAATTAAATTTTGTGAATTAAGTAAATTATGAGTTTTGCTAGAAATCTAATGGCCTTGAGTGTATCAGTTTTATTGCTTGCTATGACAAATATATCTTTTTCGGCTCCTTTGCCGGCTCCAGAATGTTTGAATTTTGCCGGAGAAACTACCCCGATAGCAGATGGCCGGGCAGATTTGGATTTGGGCTTATTAAAGTTTTCTGCCGATTTTGTGGCCGAGGAATATAAGGTGTGTGTAGAGCAACAAGTGTTAAAAAATGGTCCTATGAAGGTTAATGGGTGGGCTTTTAATTCTAATTTAGGTTGGGTCAGCTTTAGGTCAGAGGAGCAGGGAGGTAAGTATTTGAATCGTGAAATAGAATTAGGTTCTAAAATTGAATATGGTGCGGATTTGTATCCAGAGCTTACGCCGCAGGGAGTGAGATATGATTTGCGAGGATATGTGTGGGGCGATAATGTGGGTTGGATTAAATTAAGTTGTAAGCAGAATCCGAATTTGAATTATGATGCCGATGTTTGTGCGGGTTCGAATTTTGGTGTGTCTATTGTACCTGATTCAGAAAAAAATGGATTGTATGCTTTGCAAGGTTTGGCTTGGAGTGAGACCTTTGGCAGTTTTATTAATTTTGATGGAGTTTATATGCCCTTACCTTTAAGTAATTTGGTTTTAAAGCCTAAATTGAGAGTTGTGCCCGTTAATAAAAATAAAATTTTAATTTCAAGAGACGATATTTTGGCTAATGGAGAGAAGGGTTATCAGTTGTCTTTGCAGTTTTTTGATCAGGATAATGTAAATAGAACGACTGAATTTAAGGATTCGGGTTTGGATTTTTGTTTAATTTTCCAAGATAATAGAAAGCTGAGCTTGAATGATGATGATCAGGTTGAGAATCAAGATTGTGATACTCACACACAGGAGTGGCCGCAGAATCTGAATAATTGGAATATGCAAAGTTTTAATTTTGCTGCTAATAAATTCTTGTCAAAAAAGATAGTTACATCTGTGGTACCTTCGGACACTGGGTTTGAAATTGCAAAAATTAAGGTTTTTGATGGAGTGAACGAGGCATTTACTGAGCTAAATGAGCCTTTAGATTTTCACCAGGCTTTGCAATTTTATTTAGATACAACAAGTGATTTGGATAATTTGCCTAGGTTAAGTGAGTGCAAGAATACCTCAAATAATACAGTTAGTTACGATTGGGTGTATGGAGAGAATGAGTTTATATATTGTGTGGCTTTTAGCAGGGGTGGGTTAAGTTCTTATGGTCTTGCATTAAGTTTAGATTCAAATTTACAGGGAGCGACGGAAACCACAATTTATCTTCCTGCTGATCCGGAAGCTGATCCGCTAGTAGAGCCTGAAGAGTTTGATTTTTCAGGCTTGAAGAGTGAGGAGTGGGTGCAGGCGGGGACTTTTGATGTGACGGATGATGGGGTGGGTTTGCAGGATGTGAATCTGCGCTTGGCAGGAACCCTGACGGTGAATTTTGCAGGAGCTTCTTATACAAGACCTTTACCGGATTTTGGTAATTATTTTGAATTGGTTAGAGGTATAAATCGTTTGGGAGTAATTAAGGATAGAAGTGCTAGTGAAAGGAATGGTAATGGTTTTTCTATGACGATGGCTAGTTCTGGCATAGAGGATAAAATTGATAAATTAAGGAATAAGAAATTTGCTTGTAATTATTTAGTTCCAGATTACTCAGAGTGTGAGAGTTCTTTTGTGCCTGGAGTTTATCAAATTGAAAATTCAAACCCGGAAAGGGCTGGAGTTGTACGTTATTCAAAATTAAAAAATTTACTAAGGAATCAAAATAAGGTGGTTATGTTAAGGGATTTAGATTTGTATATAGATGAGAATATTAATTTTGATGGGACTGCTCCAGGTTTTGTTTTGTTGGATTCAAATGAGGCACCGCCAAATGCAAGCTCTAGTAATGTGTTTGTGAATACGAATGTGACGGATGTGAAGGCACATATTTTTACGGATGGATATATTTATAATGTTATAGACGAAGGCGAGTTCCCGGCTTTGCGTAGAGGGGCATTTAGTACAATCAGTCGCCCTGCTAATCGAGGGAGTTTATACAATGAGTTGGCTTTTATGGGAACTTTGAAGTCTAAAAATTGTGTAGAGTGTTCCCAATTAGAGCTTCCAAGATTGCCAGATGGATCTTATGCCGAGGATAATAATAATCAAGCTTTAGAGTTTTATGATATGTACCATTTCCGATATTCTCCTTTGGAGTTTAAGTTGATTAATTCGGTGATTGGAGTGGTCTATGCGGATTGTGAGACTGAACGTATTGCTCTGCCTAGAATTATATATAGATCAGATGGTTTAATTTTTAATAAGGCGTGTCGGAGGACTAGTGTAGCTGGGACAGTGTTGTTGGAGTCTAGGATTTTGGATGGAGATGTTGGAACAGACATATTGACGAAGTATTCGACGAATTTGATTTATAAGGGGCCTGACTCGGATTTGCCAATTTTTGGACAATAAAAAAACCGACTGGAGGGGTCGGTTTATGAAGGGAAGTGAAAGGAAGTGAAAGGAAGTGCAGGGAAGGATGTGGGGTTTATTCTTTTTCGTCTTGCATGTATACGAATTCGTATTCGGATTTGTAGTAGGTGAAGATTTCGTTTTCTTCGAAGAAGCGTGCTATTTCGGCTTTGGCGTTGTCGACGGAGTCGGAGGCGTGGATTACGTTGCACCCGACGCTCATGGCGAAGTCGCCGCGGATGGATCCGGCTTCAGCTTGGCGGGCTTTGGTTATCCCTGTGATTAGTCGAACAGCTTCGACGACTTCTAGTCCTTCTAGGCATAAAATGATGACGGGAGAGTTTTGCATGAAGTTGGATACTCCAGGGAAAAAGGGTTGGTCGGCTATGTGGGCGTAATGTTCACGGAGAACGGCGTCGTCTAGGCGCATCATTTTTAGGCCAACTATTTTGAGGCCTTTTTTTTCAAAACGTGAGGTTATTTCTCCTAGCAAGCCTCTTTGCACGGCGTCTGGTTTGACAATAACTAAGGTTTTTTCATTGATTCCATTGAATTTCATATGATTTGTTAGATTAAAATTTTAAAAGTGGGGCAATTTGTTCTTCTTCGCAGGGTCCGATGATGTAAGTATATAGGTTTTTTAGTTGAAGTAAATCTTTTGCGAGTTGGTTGACTTCTTGGCTAGTCACTTTGTTGAATTCGGCAATAATTTCGTCGATGGTTTTGAGTTCATCTAAAATCAGTTCTTGGCGGGCGTGTAGGTGGGCTACGCTTTCGGTGTCTTCGTAATTTAAGACCATTTTACCTTTGAGATATTCTTTGGCCTTGTGGATTTCTTCTTCGCTGAATCCGTCTTGGTAGGCGGTTTGGTATTCTTTAACGATACTTTGGATGGCGTCTGGGACTCGCTTGATATCGACGCCGGCGCGGGTTTGGAAGCTTCCGCAGTCGCTGTAGAGGTCTGATTCGGTGCGGATGTAATAGCAAAGGCCTTGGGCTTCTCGAACATTTAAAAACATACGACTAGACATGTTGCCTCCAAGCGCTGTGGCTAGCACTTTTAGGGCGTATTTTCGTGGGTCGTTTAGTGAGAGACTTTTGAACCCGAGTATCATGTGGGCTTGCTCGGTTTGCTTGGTTTCGATTTTATATTTCTTTTTCGGATCATGTTCTTGAATTGCTTTAGCGGTGAGGGTTTGTTGGGCTTGGCCCATTTGGAAATAGTCTTTAATTTTTTTAAGGGTGGATTTTTCATCGAAGTTGCCGGATAGGCAGATTACGGTGTTGTCTGGGGTGTATAATTTGGATTTGTATTGCTTGAATTGTTGTTGGGTGACGGATTTGATGAGTTTTTTGCTGCCGATTTGGTCCCAGCCCATGGCTTGGTTGCCGTAGAGTAGGTTTTCGAAGTTCCAGCCAATTTGGTACATGGGAGTGTCTTGGTACATATTGTATTCTTCCAGGATTACCCCGCGTTCCTTATCTATTTCTTCTGGACGGAAAGTGGCTTCAATGAGCATGTCTGAAAGTACGTCTAGGGCGGTGTCGAGGTGTTCGTTGATGATGCGCACGTAGTAGCCGGCGTATTCTTTGCCGGTAAAGGCGTTGAATTCTCCTCCGACTTCGTCGATGGCCGAGGAGACCTCTTTGGTATTTTTGTATTTCTTAGCGCCTTTGAAGAACATGTGTTCTAGAAAGTGAGAGATGCCGTTGATGTCTTTGCTTTCGTATCTGGATCCGGCTCCAACTAGAACCAGGCTGGTGACGGATTTGGTGTTTTGGTTTGGAATTAAAATGATTCTCAAACCGTTGGCTAAGGTGTGTTTTTGCATTTTTAGGTTTATATATATCTAATTTATCAGGTTTTTGGTGTTTAGCGCAAGAAATAAAAGGTGACTTTGTTATAATTTGAAATTATAATTTAAATACTTAATTTTGCTATGCAGGAATTTTTACTAGAGCACCGCTTAAGGATACTGTTTGTTTGTATGGGAGTAATTACAGCTATGATAATTTCGAAGCTGTTTTATTTGCAGGTGATCAAATACGATGATTATATTAATTTGGCTCTAAAAAACCAGCAGGGTTACAAGAAGTTGCGAGCGAGTCGAGGGCAGATTTTACTGCAGGATTTGCATAGCGGAGAGGATTTTAAATTGGCTACCAATACGACTTACGAAACTTTGTTTGCAGATCCTTCTATGTTGAGAGAACCTACGATGATAGCTAAGAAGATAGCGCCGATTATTTTTGATGCGCAGGAGGCCTTGGCACAGGAGCAGGATAGAATTGCCTTGCTTAAAAAAGAATATGAAAAAAAATTAGATTTAGATCTGCAAAGCCAGGAGCTTTTGATACAGCCTAAGACTTTGGCTCAACTGAAGGCAGAATTTGAAGATGATTTGATACAGAAAATGTCTCTTAGGTTGCGTCATAGGGTTACGCTTTTGACTAATCCAGACAAGCCTTTGATTATAGAGTTGAAGGCTTTGAATTTGGAGGGCCTGGAGGCAAATTTGCAAGGAGTGTATTTGTATCCTAAAAAAATCCGTGATCAGCGAGCTTATGCGAAGGCCTTGGCTCCGCGTTTGGATATTTCTTTAAAGTCTTTGATGAGTGCTTTGCGAGGTTCTAATAAATATGTGGTCTTAAAAAAGAAGTTGGAGCCGAAGGTGGCTAATCGTTTGAAGGAGATGTTGGCCTTAAATAAGGATCTGTATTTTGGCTTGGGTTTTCAGTCAGAAAGTTATAGATTTTACCCTGAGGGTGAGCTTTTGGCGCAGGTGGTAGGTTATACGAACTATGAGGGAGGACAGTATGGAATAGAAAGGGATATGGATGAGATCTTGGCGGGAGAAGATGGTTTGTTTAAGGCTAAGATTGATGGTTTGGGTAAGCAGCTGACGGTGGATTCAGAGACTTTGATTAATCCAGCCATAAATGGCACAGATATATATTTGACCATGGATAGATCCATCCAGATGTATGTGGAGAAGGTCTTGAAAAAGGACGTGGACCGTTTTGGTGCAGATGCTGGTCAGGTGATAGTGATGGAACCTAAGAGCGGGGCAATTTTGGCTATGGCAAATTACCCGAGTTACGATCCAAATAAATTTTTTGAGGCTTTGGATAAGCAGGAGTTTGAGCCGCCTAAATTGGAGCTTGAGGATTTAGAAAATCCCGGTCAGGTTAAGTTGGTAGATGATGAGGAGTGGGAGCAAAAAGTTAGGGTGGAAAAGGAATATGGTCAGGTAAAAACTTATTTTTATGAGGATGAAGAAACTTTTAAAAAGCTAGAGTT
>CAZFPD010000005.1:13563-19587 GCA_964521035.1 uncultured Candidatus Peribacteria bacterium | reverse complement strand
ACTAGGGTTTATTATAGTTATTTAGAAAGGGTGAATTGGTATCCTATTAAGATGTATAAGGAAATTGAAAATGATCCTTTGAATGTTTTGACCAATGTGTTTTCGAAAATGGAGGCGGATGAATTTGCCATGATAAATTTGTCTATCAGGCCGCGTTTAGATAAATGGCAAGATAAGGCGAATAAGTTTGGTACTCAATTGTTCAAAGGCAAGGACCCAAGTAAGCGTGAGTTTAAGGTGCCAGTTGTAGGATTTATTTTGAAATTATTTTTAACTTTATTTGTCGGAAGTGAAAAGTCTGGTTTAGGCAAGAGCAATGCTCCTGGAGCTTCTGGAGGAGATGGTTATGTAAGAATGTTGCAGGCTAACGAGGATGTGGCTAAGAATGTTGGCTTAAAATCTTCGCAGTTGGGCTTTGATTGTGTGATCCGCTTATATGCTACAACTAAGACTAAGGAGCGGACTATAGAGATATTAAATAGTATTTTCGTGGCTTTCAATGCTTTTAAGGATGCTACGTCCAATTGGTTTCAAATGAGGCGAATTGTCCCTATTGATTCTATTAATAATGCCTTAATGATTAAAAATTATAAAGCTCGTTATTTTAAGTTTTTAGAGAAGTCATCCTTAATGGTTCCGGATGAGTTAGCTAATATTGTGCATTTTCCGGATTCTATTTATAATTTTACGCCTAGCATTAAATGGTTGAAATATAAGGTTTTGGCGCCGCCACCTGATGTGCCAACGGAAGGAGTTTATTTGGGTGATAATATTTTTCGAGGAGTTAGGACGAAAATTAGATTTTTGCGTGATGATAGGACGCGACATCAATATATAATAGGGAAGTCAGGTTCTGGTAAATCTGTATTTTTAAATTTTATGGCGCGTCAGGATATAGCTAATGGTGACGGCGTCTGTGTGGTAGATCCCCATGGGGATTTGATAGAGGATTTGTTGTGTTATATTCCAAAAGAGCGAGCTAAGGATGTGATAGTGTTTAATCCGGCTGATATTGAAAGACCTATGGGCTTAAATATTTTGGAGTCTACTGATCCGAATGAGATGGATATGGCTTCTTCCAATGCCACAGAGATTTTTATTAAATTATTTGGGGATGAGATTTTTGGCCCGCGTATTCAGCATTATTTTAGAAATGCCTGTTTGACTTTAATGGAGGATCCAGATGAGGGAGCGACTTTGATAGATGTGCCGCGTATTTTTACAGATGACGCTTTTATGAAATATAAGGTTTCTAAATGTAAAAACCCAGTGGTTAAATCTTTTTGGGATCATGAATATGCCAATACAGGTCAGCGTGAAAGACAGGAGATGATTCCATATTTTTCTAGTAAATTTGGCCCCTTTATTACGAATACCATTATGCGTAATACTATCGGTCAAAAGACCTCGGCCTTTGATGTGCGTAAATGTATGGATGAGAAAAAGATTTTGTTGATTAATTTATCTAAGGGTAAGATTGGAGATTTAAATACTCAATTGCTAGGTTTGGTTCTAGTTTCGAAAATTCAGATGGCTGCGATGAGTCGGGCGGATCAGCCTAAGGATGAGCGTCAGGATTTTTATTTGTATGTGGATGAATTTCAAAACTTTGCCACGGACTCTTTTGCGACTATTTTGTCTGAGGCCCGTAAATATCGCCTGAATTTGATTATGGCCCATCAATATATTAATCAGTTGGTGGTTTCTAAATTTGGGAATTCTTCTACAGCCATCAAAGATGCTGTATTTGGAAATGTGGGTACCATGATGAGTTTTAAGGTTGGTGCTGAAGATGCCGAATATTTGGCTAAAGAATATGCCCCAGCCTTGTCTGAGCAGGATGTAATTAATATTGCAAATTATAAGGCCTATGTGAAATTGAATATTCGTAATACGACTTCTCGGCCTTTTTCTATGCAGACCTTATATGACCAAACTGGTTATAATGAGGCTTTGGCTGCGAAGATCAAGCAATTTGTGCGTTTGAAATATGCCCGTGCTAAGAAATTTGTAGACAAGGAAGTTCAAAATAGAATAGGTTTTAAGCCGGAATAAATTTAGAGTTTGAGTTTTAGAAGAGCCGCCAGGTTTTGTTTAGATAAGTAAGCTAACATGGCGCCGCCGCCGGTGGATATAAAATTGAATTTTTTGAGTGAAAGCTTGCTCAGTCTAATACAGTCTATAGTGTCGCCGCCGCCGATAATGGTTTTGGCTTTACTGTTGGCCAGGAAGCTAAAAATATGTTTAGAGCCTTGTAAACTAGCAGGAAGTTCGTAATAGCCGAGTGGTCCGTTGGCAATCACGGTTTGGCTGGCTTGGAGTTTATTTTGAAAGTCATTGACTGTGCTTGGACCTATATCAATGATACAGTCATCGTCTGTGAGATCTTCAATATTTTTGACTTCGATTATTTTAGGATTTTTGATGTCCTTGGTAGTGGTGACATCGGTTGGTAAGACTAGATCACATTCGTGTTCGGCAGTGATACTTAAAATGCTTTTGGCGGTCTCGATTTTATTTGCTTCATAGAGGCTTTTTCCTATATTAAAGCCTTTGGCCTTGAGAAAGGTATTGGCCATGGCTCCTCCTATTAAAATGTTTTGGGATTTGGTGAGGAAGTTGATAATCACCCCGATCTTGGTTTCGATTTTTTTGCCACCTAAAATTACACTGAGTGGTTTTTTGTAATTGCCGTAGAGTAGCGGTTGTAGGTGGGCTATTTCACGTTCTATTAATAGTCCTGCGCTGGCTTTTATGTAGTCGAAGATGGCATGGGTGGTGGCGTGTTTACGGTGGGCGACTGCAAAGGCATCAAAGACAAAATGATCGAAATTTGCGGCTAGTTCTTTGGCAAATTCGGGCTGGTCTTGTTTTTCGCCTGGATATTTACGGGTATTTTCTAATAAAAGAACACGCTTGGCATTGAGATGCGGAAGTTTAGCTTGGATCTCTGAAGTGGCGATTTCGCAAATGTCACATTGGATTTTGTACATATGTTCTATAGCCTTGGTGACATTTTGGAGGGAATACTTGCTTTGGAAATCCTTGGGGTCAGGTCGGCCCAGGTGTGAGCAGAGGGTGACCTGACATTGGTTTTTTAAAAGTGTATTCAGGGTTGGACCTATGGCAATTAGTCGTGATAGGTCCGCGAATTCTCCATTTTTGATGGGTAGATTGAGGTCAACTCGTAAGAGCACGCGCTTATTTTTTGGCAGTTTGGCTTGGGGCATTTTGGTAGGCAATTAGGGTCGTAAAGTAATACAGGCAAGTTGTAAGTAAGGTTGATAGGATGATTGTTAGGATAGCAAATACGAAGACAGAAGGGTCAGATGTGCTAGACATTAGAGTGGTGAGGATGCTGAGTGGAAGGCTTATAACAGTGATGATGACTAAAAGCCATAGAATTTGCTTGAAGCGTTTTTTTGCAATTTGCTTACTGGCGTTTAGACTGGCTTTAATGCCTAGGTTACTGGTGGCAAGGATATTAATGCTAAGTACGCGGTTGACTAGTATTTTGATTCCAAAGATAGTTAATAAGATACCTATGATTCCTGAGAGTATAGTTTGTCCTCCTGAGATGAGTGAGATATTTAAAAACAGGCTGATTAGACTGCTGGCTATAATGGTTAGACCTATTAATGCTATAGCAGCAAGGAGGCTGATGTAGATTCCTAGCACAATAAACTTGAGCACTTGCTTGACTTTAATCTTCCAAACTTTAATTTGCTTGTTTTTGCTGGCGATTAAATTCCAGGCTAGGCGGAAGATTATAAGAGGAACTAAAATAAATAAAATGATGGTGAGTATTGTCAGCAGTATAATTGCAATTATACCGTTAGAGCCAGGTATACTCTGGAACTGTGACATTTGTTGTAGGACCACATATATAATTATAGGAATATAACTTAGGATGAATAATCCTATGGTATATACAAAAAGTTTAAGTATGGATGTGATATGTTTAAGCATGATTTCAAATTACTATAGCTAGATTTTATGTTTATTAAAATTTAAAGTCAATTGTCGTATATTGCAAACATATTTTAATAATTGTTAATCTCTTGAAAAATTGATTTTTTGGGGTATTATTAAGGTGTTTATTAACTTTTTTTTGGCATGAAATTAAAATATTTTGGAGTTTTGGCTCTGTTAATTTTAAATGTGGCCTTTGCGGGTATTTTTACAGATGTAGAGGATGATCATAGATATTTTCAAGGAATTAATTATTTAAAGGATCAAAAAATTGTAGAGGGTTACGAGGATGGAAGTTTTAAGCCAGAAAGCCAAATCAATAGGGCCGAGGCCTTAAAAATTATTATGTTGTCAGCTAAAATTGAACTAGATGAGTCGGAGTCTTGTTTTGAGGATGTCCCCTTGGATGCGTGGTATAATACTTATGTATGTACCGCTAAAAGTAAGGGTTTGGTTAAGGGTTACGAAGGGAATTTGTTTAAGCCGGCGCAGAATATTTCGCGGGCGGAGTCTTTAAAAATAGCCTTGGAGGCTCAGGATTTTGACTTGGATGACACGTATCAAAACACCTTTTTTGATAATAGAAAACCAGCTTGGTTTTATGATTACGTGGTGACTGCGGATAATTTCAAGTTACTACCATTCAAAAGGGCTTTGTTGCCAAATAAGCCTATTAATAGGGCAGAATTGTCAGAGATTTTTTATCGGGTTTTGACTTTAGAGGATCAAGATTTGCCAGCAGAAGCCACCGAGCCAGCAGAAGCCACCGAGCCAGCAGAGGCCACCGATCCAGAAGAGGCGACTGAGCCAGCAGAAGCCACTGAGCCAGATCCAGAGACGGAGGATCAGCCGGTCTTAAGCCCGCAAAGCAATGGAGATTTGCACTTGGATTTTTTTGATAATGTGGTTTTGGCCGATGATTTTGAAAATGTTTGGTATGAGCAGCATATGAAAATTATATCTGGACGAGTGACTAATGGAGCTAGCAAGGTTTTTGTGGCTTTTGAAAAGGCAGATGGTAGTTTGGTGAGGCAGGAGGCCGGCGTAGAAAATGGAAGTTTTTCGATCAATATTTTGGTGCCGGATTCTGATGATGTTAAATTTACGGTGTATCCAGACGGTAGTCAATCTGCTAAATTGTGGCCTGTGAATACGCAAGAGCAGCAGGCTGGCTCACAGGATTTGCAGGGGATAGATTTTGAATTTTTATTTACAGGGCGTCCTATTTTGAGGGTGAGTGGTGATTTAGAGGAGGCCTTGAGTTTGAATTTTTTCCAGAACAATAAGCGGGTGGATTTTTTGGTAGATCAGGAGTTTGATTATGAAATTCCGGCGGACTTGTTTGCTGAATTCTCTGAGGGAACTGTGAGTTTTGAGGTGGCAAATGTGCAAGGAGTGCTTGCGAGCCAGGATCTGGAAGTCTTAGAAAATCATTATTCGGAAGTCACCGAAACTACTCAAATTGATTTGCCCTATACTTATGAAGTTGGGAGCACTTTAAGTTTGCAAGGGACTAGTACGGCGAGTTTGAATGACGATTTGTTTATGATTAAGCCTAACGGTCTGGTTGATAAGCTAAGTGATGCAATCAATGTAAATGGCAATAATTTTAGTGTTGAGTATGATTTAGATGACAGTGGAGTTTATTTTGTAGAAATTAATAATGTGTTAGGTTTTGCGGAGGTGAATCACCCAATTTATGCTGAGGGCATTTGGCCAGTTATTCCTGATTTTCGCGCTAGAAATGACTTAGAAGGCTTGCAAAATTTAGATTTACAGGCTATGAAGAATGAGTCCCTGGCTTTAGTGAATGGCTATAGGCAAAAGTATGGCTTAGATCCGGTGAGTATGGATCAGAGTTTGACTGATTTGGCTCAATATCACGCAGATAATATGGTGGCGCATGATTTTGTGGGGCATGTGGATCATAATTCTGAATCTCCAAATGATAGGCGTAGCAGATTTAATATTAGTTCCTTTGTAGGAGAAAATGTAACTTTTAATAATTATGGAGGGATCATTGCAGCGAACAATTTATTAATGCGTAGTGCA
>CAZFPD010000005.1:11467-13553 GCA_964521035.1 uncultured Candidatus Peribacteria bacterium | reverse complement strand
GCAATTCATCGAAAAAACATTTTGAACCCCGACTGGAACAAGGTAGGCTTTGGTGCAAAATTAGATGCAGAGAATGGTTTGCATTATGTGCAGGAATTCTCTTACGATGCGCAGTTAGTTTTTGTAGATTTTGATACGCAGTTGACCGAGGATTATCCGACCATCAATAGCAATCAGGCACTTTTAGATGCCTTAGACGCTTGGATAGTAATTATGCAAGAACAAAACCGTTATGAAGTTAGTATCGACGGACAGTCTCTTTTAGATCTTTTACCAAATGATTTAGGTTTTCAGACTTATAGGATCACTATGAATGTATTTGTGTATCCAAATTCTCTCATGGATTCTTTAGAAAATTTGGGCCTAAACGATACGGTGGTTTATAGAAACCTACAGGCTGAGGATGGGAAGCTATATACTATTTTTGTGAGTGCCTCTTAAATCCAATTTGACATTATCTACCTTTGAATTATAATAGTTTTGTTTTTAATTATTATGTATGACTTTTGATAATTCTGCATCATCTGGATCAAGTAGATTGCCAAGTACTGCTCCACCAGAAGCTGCCTCGGAAGATGTAAATCCAGCGCCAGTTCAAGACCAGCCTGAGGAGCGAATTTCTAACAAGGAGTTTGATTTGACATTTCAAAGGTTGTTAAGCCCAGAGAACATTGCTGCATCACCGCAGATTAATCCTTTTGATGCTCTGGATTTAGATGCTTTTTTTGGTAATTCTGATGTTTCTGATGCTTCTGATGATCTGATGAGGGCTGGAGCAAAGCCTTTGGAGTATGTTGTGCCAACAGCTCCTAGTACAAATGAAAAGTTTATTGGGAGAGACTGGGAGGCATTTGCTCCTAAGTCTTCAGCACCTGTTGGGGTTGAATCTAGCTCGGAGCCAGATGTACTTACTGAATTGTTAAATGAGGCTTTGGAACACACTTACCGGTCTTCTGAGGGTCCTATTAGAAGCGGGAGTATGCTGGATGAATATAATGTGCCTACTGATACACAGGTAAGCGACATGCCAAATTCTAGTGCTGAGTCAGGTAGTGAATTAGGTGTTGGATCAAGGGCAGAAGAGCCTAGTGTTGAATTAGGTGTTGAGCGAGCTCACGTGTCGCCTTCTTCTTCCCAACCTTTCCCTAAAAACCCTCCTATCTTGACACCTTATCCTTCTGATTCTTCATCTCGTTTGCCCGTAGAGCAGGAGTCGGTTTCGGATGAAGCTGTGCCTGAAGCTGCGAAGAAGCCTGGACGTTTAGGTGGTTTGAAGTCTTGGTTTTCAAACAAGTTTTCACGATCTAAAAAACAAGCTGCAGCTCCAAAAATTACTGATTTGGTGGAGCCTGCTGTGCAGCCAGTAGCTCCGCAGGTTTCTCAGGATGAGGATACTCAGCTGACTTATTCAGTGGGGTTAGAGCCTAAGTTAACAAGTCATACGGCGATTCTCAATATTCCGATGCGTAATTTGTTTGAGCTTAAGCATAAGGGTGAAACGGTACCTTTTAAGGCTATGCGGGCTTGTAAAAATTTGGTTTCTGTGCCTTTTAAAGCTAGAGAAACTTGGACGGGTAAATTGGGCAAGGCCGGAGCTACGGCGGCTGTTTTAGCGACTGTGGCTGTAGCGACGCCAGCTTTTGTGTGGCCAATTTCTGTGGCATATGGAACCTGTAGTGCTTGGAGTCTTGCTTCTGCGGGTGTGAAAAAATGTGTCAAAATTTCAGAGGAAGAGCGTTTGATAGATGCTTATAAACAGGCGCGTTATGCAGCTACGAATGATGAATTTCATACAGCTAAGCGGAATTTACATAGTTATTATTATTCGTCAGATGCGGGAAAGCCAGGGGTTGCTGAGAAGGCCTCTAGTCATAAATTTTGGAAGCGTAAAGCCGTGAGATTCGGATTGACGGCTGGTGTTGCAGTTGGAGCAAGTATAGGGATGAAACTTGGTGTAGGTCACGCGATCGAACATGCATCTTCAGCCTGGAGTGCTGTAGGCGATTGGTGGACTGGAGAAACGCCTGTGCCAAATGACACGCCGGTGCCACCAAATCCGCCAGTTTTAAATGACACGCCGGTGCCA
>CAZFPD010000005.1:7948-11367 GCA_964521035.1 uncultured Candidatus Peribacteria bacterium | reverse complement strand
AAATGACACGCCGGTGCCACCAAATCCGCCAGTTTTAAATGACACGCCGGTGCCACCAACTGAAAATTCTGCTGTAAAATCTGAAGCTCCTGGACTAACAACTGAAGTTATTAAAGATCATCTTCCTGCTTCAGCCTATGCAACGGCAGATGAAATTGAAGGTGCTTTGGGTGGTATATATGATTCAGCAAAAGAAGCAGGAAAGTTGTCTTTTACAATGAACCAGTATGTGGACGTTAGCACTTTGGACTCTAGTTCTGGGGTGCGGGCTTGGAACACAGATTTTTCTGGAGTTATGGCTGGTGCAAAAGAGGGTGCACATGGTGCGATTAAGATTATAAGTGCAGATCCTGTGATACGGGAAATTGCCCCAAATAAGTTTATGGCTTATGCAAAAGTTTTATATCAAGGTCGTGAAGTTTTGATGTCTGCATCTTATTTGACTTAAGGCTTAATAAAATTTTGTAAAGACTAAAATATTGCTGATTTGTAGTAAGTTAGGTATCATATAGGAAATAATCAAAGGATATGGTTTTAACCTACGTTTTGTTTGTGATTGGGTTTTATCTACTAATCAAAGGCGCAGATGTTTTGGTGTCTGGAGCTTCTTCGGTAGCCAAACGTTTTAATATTTCGAATTTGGTTATTGGTTTGACCATAGTGGCCTTTGGGACTTCGGCTCCGGAGTTAATTGTGAATTTAATTGCTGCTTTTAAGGGTAGTTCAGATTTGGCAATTTCCAATGTGATAGGGTCTAATATTGCAAATATTTTTTTAATACTGGGAGTGGCCGCTGTGATTTGCCCATTAAAGGTCAAATCCAACACTGTGTGGAAGGAGATTCCGCTGGTGCTTTTGTCTGTCTTGCTTTTGTCCTTTATGGTGAATGATGCCTTGGTGGATGGTATGAGTTTTAATGTTTTATCACGAGTGGAGGGAATAAGCTTGTTGGCCTTTTTTATTATTTTTATGTATTACAGTTTTGGAATTGCTAAGAATACGGACGATGCAAAGGGAGAAAAGGTGCTGCTTATGTCGAATGCTAGGGCGGGTGTATATATAATAATGGGAATGTTGGGTTTGGCCTTGGGTGGTCAATGGATAGTGGATGGAGCAATTTTGATTGCCAGGAATTTTGGTCTTACAGAGAGTTTGATTGGTTTGACTGTGGTAGCGATAGGTACGAGTTTGCCAGAGTTGGCAACTAGCATAGTGGCAGCGCGCAAGAAGCATGCTGATATTGCAGTTGGTAATGTAGTGGGGTCTAATTTATTTAATGTGTTTTGGATTTTGGGTCTTTCGGCTACCATAAATCCTTTAAATTTTAATGCTGAATTAGCAAATCAGGATTTAATGATGGCTGTTTTAGCGGCATTTTTGTTGTTTGTGTTTATGTTCATTGGCCATAAGCATATTTTGCAACGGGCCCAAGGATATCTCTTTGTTTTGATTTATGTTTCTTATATCACTTATTTAGTTGTTAATGCTCAAGTTATTTGACAAAAAGTTTTTACCAGATTTTGTATATGGTTCTATTGATGGAATTATTACAACTTTTGCTGTAGTTGCAGGTGTAGAAGGTGGTGGCTTGTCGGCTTTGGTGATTTTAATTTTGGGAATTTCAAATTTGTTAGCCGATGGTTTTTCTATGGGAGTTTCTAAGTATTTGTCTGTAAAAACTGAGCATGAGATAGTCAGTTTTTCTAGCAAGGCTTTTTGGGGAGCGGTAGTAACTTTTTTGGCCTTTATAACTTTAGGTGCCGTTCCTTTGTTGGTTTATTTGTATGATGCTTTATTTATATTTAATGGGAACGCTTTTATTTGGACCATTTTTCTGACTAGCTTAGCCTTGTTTTTTGTGGGCTTTTTAAAGAGCTTGTTTGTGAAGGAAAATCGATTGAAGGCTGGCTTAGAGACTTTGCTCTTGGGTGGTTTAGCAGCCTTGATTGCTTATTACGTTGGCTATTTGCTCAGCTTGTATTTATCGGTTTAGCTACTTGGCATAAAGATTTCTAGTCTCGCTTTTTGTGGGATGTGTTTAATTGAGGTTGTCTTAGAGCCTGGCGATATTCTATGTAGAATATTGATTTCATGGGCGTTAGTGTTTGGAACTCTTTTTAGTTGAAAATGGTATACGTGTTCACCTATAAATTTATAGATTTTGTGGCTATGAAACTCAAAATTGTGAGCTTCTAAAAATTTTATGACTTGGACTAAATCGGCCGTTCCGCTATAGGTGTAGTTTTTGACATGGTATAGAGTGCCTTCGGTTAATGTATGAACTTGTTTGGCTGGCTTTGGCTTTTTGATTGCCTGAGACGGTGGGTCGCATTGTGGACTGCTTGTGTGAAATGTGCGATATAGTCCCGCTAGGACTACGGATATAGTGAGTAGGTATAGTTGTGCTTTGCCAGGAAAAGGTTTGTGTTGGCTAGTACCTGGTTTTGGGAGGCAGCTTCTAGATAGGTTTGGGGTGGTGTTGGCTTTGGCGAATTGTGTTTGAAAATAAGTACTGAGTGCATTTTCTGTGTCTGGATTGTCAAAGTCTTTGCTAGTTTGGGGTGCAGCGAGTATTTGAGCTTCTGTGGATTGGAGTTGGGCCAAGAGTTGGCTTTGCTTTTGGAGGTTTTGTATGGCTTTGTGGTATTGAGCGAGTTTGCGATTTGGGACCTTGACTTGATTGCGTTGTGTGAGTAGAGAGAAGAAATCTTGTTGGTAGGCTTGAATTTTTTTTGTTGGAGTCATTTGGGATGTTTGAATTTGCAGAAATTGTTGATATTCGGTTTTTATGTGTTGGATGCAGTGTTCTATAGCAAATTCCAGGGCAGCTAAACAGGTATAGACTTTATTTTCGGCTTGTTGGACTTGTGCTAATTGAGTTTGAACGTCTTGATAATAAGCATTTATTTGAGATATTTGTTGATGCAAGGCGCTGAAGTCCTGGCTTAAGTCATTTAAAGGTATTTGTTGGATGTTTTGTCCGCTATAGGTGTTTAGTTTTGATAAAAAGCTGTCTACTTGTGCTTGGATTTGGGTTTGTAGCTTACGCAGAGATTCTAGATTGTGGTCTTCTATGGCTTGGAGCTGTTGTAAATCCTGGATGTTAGTTTCTAGGTTTTGAATAAAGTTCATAAATTTCACATTATAGCGTTTTATTTTAATCTCTTTTGGTTTTTAGTCAAGTCTAAATTTTAATTTCAAAGCCAGCTGCGTTTTTGTGGCCGCCACCTTGAAATAACTCACTGAGTTTGTGTACGTCTATCTTTTTGCTACGCAGTGAACCTTGAATGCGACCTTTATCATTTTGAATGAGGCAGACGGCTTTGGTATTTTGTAGTTGACTGAGTTGTTGGAGAGCAAGATTGCGAATTGCTTTTGGGTAATGTTGGGTGAGGTAAATGGAGGCGATTTGTTTAGAA
>CAZFPD010000005.1:0-7918 GCA_964521035.1 uncultured Candidatus Peribacteria bacterium | reverse complement strand
GTAGTTCACCGAGTTGTTTTAATTCTTGGGCCTTAAGTTTGGGTTTGAGGATATTTAAACTGGCCTGGAGCTGGTTAGAAATTTTGAGGATTTCTGAACAAGTGCGCAGAGTTTGACTGCTTAGATTGGGCGTACTCAGGTTTTGACTGTCACTGAAAATGCCGAGTAAGGCAAGTTGGCAGATGGAGGGAGTTTTAAATTGTTGAGGAATGAGCTTCCATAGTAATTCAGTGGTGCTAACAGCTTGTAGGTCAATAATATTGAGTTTGGCAAATTGGCTGTTGTTGGGATGGTGGTCAAAGTTAATGGCGACTTCTGGGAGTTGATAGCCAGTTCTTTGCATGGTGCGACAGTCTAGGGTGATTATGTTGGGATGGCTGGGTTGAGATTGTAGAATAGGGCTGACTCCAAGTTGAGGAATGCCTAGGCTTAGACCAGTGCTGCAGTGGAGGCTAATGTTTGTTTGAGTAATTTGTTTGAGCCAGGCTTCGAGTAAATAGAGGCTGGCTATGGCATCAAAATCTGCATTTTGGTGGCAAACTAGGCTAATTGGTCCTATTAATCTACTAAGCATGAATTTTAATATAGGAGTATATATTAAAAGCCTTTGCTGTTTAGACCAAGGTTTTTAGATGTGCGGATTTAGCTTTTGTTTTTTAATTTTTTTAACTTTGCTACATCCCAGGTATTGATGATTTGTTTTTTGGGAATCATGGCTTGGTTGGCAATTTTGACTCCGAAGTGCATATTGTTTAATTGTTGGGTGCTATGGGCGTCGGTGTTGATGCTAAATAAGCAGCCATGTTTGTGGGCTTGATGGGCTAGTTTCCAATTGATGTCGAATCGGCGGGGTTGGCAATTGATTTCCAGGGCTACATTATTCTGTTGGCAGGCTTTAAAAATTGTTGCAAACTCCAGTTCTAGAGCTTCGCGTTTGCCATATTCTTTGCCTGTGAGGTGGCCAATAATTGTGACGTGTGGATTTTCGATGGCCTTGAGGATGCGGGCTTGGTAATCCTTTTCGAGGCCTTGGTGGATGCTGGCTACAACAATATCACAGATACTAAGTTCTTTTTCGGAATAATCGAGAGAGCCATCGGCTAAAATATCAACTTCTGTGCCCATTAGCAATTGAATTTGTAGTTGTTTTTGGACTGTTTTTATTTCGGTTAATTTGGTTTGCATTTGCTGAGGGCTGAGGCCAGATGCTATTTTGAGACTTTGAGAATGGTCGGTGATGGCTAGATATTGGTAATTTAAATCTTGGGCTTGTTGGGCCATTTCTAAAATGCTGTGGCGGCCGTCGGAGTAGGTGCTATGGAGATGTAGATCTCCTTGGATGTCAGTTAGCTTGATGAGCTGATCATAATTATGATCTTTTGCGTAAGTGATTTCTTGTAATCCCATGCGGTTTTCGGGTGGAATGTAATTAAGCCCGAGTTGTGAGTAGATCTCTTGTTCGGTTTTGGAGGCTAGGCATTGGTCTTGGGTGTTAAAGATTCCATATTCGTTGACCTTGAGATTTTGGCTAATGGCTAGTTTTCTAAGTAGGATGTTGTGTTGTTTGCTACCAGTAAAATACATGAGCGCCGAGCCAAATTGCTGCGGTTGGACTATTCTAAAATCAACTTGAAGATCGTTTGCTAAAAGAGCGGTGATTTTGGTTTCGCCTTGATTCAGGATTTGTTGGAGTTCGCTTAAATTGCAGATGAAGTCTATGACTTGAGGCTTTTGTTTGTCTGTGCAGGTGATTAAAATATCAATATCTCCAACGCTTTCTTTGAAACGCCGAAAAGAACCCGCAATTTCACATTGCTGGATTTGGGGATGTGCCAGGAGTTTGTTTTTTAGTTCCAGCACTTCTGCATATATGCTGCCGATTGCTTTGCGTTGTTTGGAGATTAAATGGATTTCTAAATTGTGCAGTATTTTTTGTACGGTTTTTGCTCCCATGCGTGGTAGTTCCAGGATTTTAGGATTTTGTAGGGCTTGCTTGAGCTCAGTTTCATTTTGAATGTGAAAATTGTCATAGATAACTCTCAGGGTTTTGGGTCCAAGTCCCTGAATGTCTGTGAGTTCAACTAGAGAGCGGGGATATATGGCTAGCAGTTTTTCTAGGCTTTGAATTTTTTGAGTTTTTAAAAATTCGATAATTTTATCCATGGAATGTTCTCCTATGCCTGCTATCTTTTGGCGAAAGCAGTTATTTTCTAAATCGACTATCTCGCTAATCGGGAAGCTGAGTGTGTCTAAAATATCTACAACTTTTTGGTAGGAGCGAATGCGAAAATAATCTGATTTTTCTTGCCGGAGTTCTAGGAGTTTGATTAATAATTGAAACTGTTCTTGGAGTTGCTTATTAATCATGTGGCGTAAAGATTAGGTGTTTTGTTTGTAGTTAGGTGCGTCTTTGCTAATTATAATATCGTGGGGATGGCTTTCGGTAACCGAGGCGGCGGATACTCTCAGGAACTTCGATGTATCCGGCGGCAGTAATTTGCAGAAATTCTGCATTTTTTTGAAAACGGATTAGGTTCTCACTACCAGTATAACCCATTGCGGACCGGAGTCCACCTACAAGTTGATAAAGTTCCTGATGAAGTGGGCCTTTATATAGAGTTTGGCCTTCTATGCCTTCTGCGATGTACTTGGCTTCTTCTTCTATGTTAGCTTGACTATATCGTTCTTTACCGCCTTGTTTCATGGCGCCTATGGATCCCATACCGCGGTAGGATTTAAAGGTTTTGCCATTGTAGGATATTAATTGTCCTGGGCTTTCTGCGCATCCGGCAAATAGGGAGCCTATCATAACGCTGCTGGCACCTGCGGCTAGCGCTTTGGCTATGTCTCCTGATAGTTTGATGCCTCCGTCGGCGATTACGGGTATGTTATATTTTTTAGCTTCTTGTACACATTCAATTAGGGCAGAGAGTTGGGGGACTCCTATGCCGGTAATTACTCTGGTAGTACATATAGATCCTGGGCCTATACCGACTTTGACTGCGTCGGCACCAGCTTCTGCCAGGGCTTGCACGGCTTCTTTGCTGGCTATGTTACCACCGATGACATCAATTTTCGGATAGTGTTTTTTAATGTATTTGATGACATCAAGCACGCCTTTGGAATGGCCGTGGGCTGTGTCTACGACTAAAACGTCGACACCGGCTTCTACGAGTTTTTGGGCTCTTTCTTCCATGTTGGAGGCGGGGCCGATAGCGGCCCCGACTCTGAGTCGTTTGAATTCATCTTTACAGCTATTGGGATATAGTCGGTTTTTTTCTAGGTCTTTGCGTGAAACGATGGCTTCTAATGATTGTTCTTTGGCATTGTTGAGCACCATGAGTTTGCTGTGTTTGCTTTCTTCTAGTATGTCATTGGCTTCAGATAAGCTGAGACCGTCGTATGTAAGGAGTAGGTCTTGGATGGGTGTCATTCTGTCTGCCACTGTTTGATTTTGATGTTTCGGATAAAAATAATCATTGCTAGAAATGAGTCCTATTAATTTGCTGTGGATTTTTCCGTTTTCGGTGATGGGAATTTCCTTGTATCCGTATTTTTCCCGTATGGCATATATATCTGAGATCAGGTCGGAGGGTTTGGCACAGATTGGGTTGGTAATAAAGCCATTTTCAAAACGTTTGACTTTTAATACTTCTTCAGCCTGCCTGTCTGGGCAGAGGTTTTTGTGAATTATTCCAATTCCACCCTCGAGTGCTATGGCAATGGCTAATTCGTGCTCGGTGACGGTGTCCATGGCGGCGCTGATGAGTGGAATGTTGAGTTGAATATTTTTGCTGAGCTGGGTGTGAACCTGAGTTTGTCTTGGTAAAACTTCGGAATATTTGGGTTTAATAAGAACGTCGTCAAATGTTAAATAAAGTGGGATATGGCTTTGACTCATATTTTTTTATTATTGGTATTCTGTATTTTTATCCTTTTTTTTGGAAAAAGTCAAGTTTGGCTTGAGTTTTTTTTAGGGTTTGAGTTTAAAGTTTTGGGTTTTTAATGCTTGGCAGAGTTTTTTAATTTGTTTTAAACTTTGATTACTAAGATAATGTTCTAGCCCATGTATATCTTGGAGCTGGATTTGTTTGGGGACTTGGATTAGATCGAAGAATTCTTCGAGAATGAGGTGTTTTTCATGGATGTCGCGCCCGATTTTGCGACCTTTGGCACTGAGTTTTATGGGTTGGTATCTTTGGTATATTATGTAATTGTGCAGAGCCAATTTTTTGACCATTTCGCTGACGGAGGCTTTTTTGATTTTTAGTTTTTCGGCTATATCTGTGACTCGCACATTTTTTTTGGTGAGTTCTAGCTCATAGATGGTTTCTAAATAATCTTCTATGGCGGTATGGGGATTGAGTTTGTTTAAGTTCATTTTGATGTTTACAAGCTTCTAGAGTTCTGCTAAAGTTAGGTATGCCTAATAAATTATATATATGCGGAAGGTTTGGATTTTTATTTTGATATTGATTGTTTTGGTGGCTGTGCGTTTGCTTCCTGATAGGGAAACTGAGCAGGCTCAGGTGGTAGTAACCACAACTCACATGGCTAGTATAACAGAAACTTTGTTGCAAGGCACTGGGATCTCGGTGCGAACTTTGTTTCCGTATGGAGTTGATCCTCATTTATATACCATGACTTATTCAGATTTGCAAAGTTTAAATGCAGCTGATTTGATTATTGCAAGCGGTTTGCATTTGGAAGCTTCTATGTATGAAGGTTTACATAATTTAAAAGATACTAAGGATATTTTATTTGTAGGAGATGAATTGGATCCAGGATCTTTGATTCAGGTATCTAATATTGATCCAAAATATGATCCTCACTTTTGGTTTGATTTAGATTTAACTCAACAAGCTACAGACTTAATTGCTAATCGATTGTTAGCTAGTTTTGAAAATCAGCTTGATAAGCAAGTTCTGATGAATAATCAATTGGCCTTTCAGTCTGATTTGGCGGATTTGATGCAGAGGGTAGCAAGTTTGCGCGAGAGTCAGCAACTGGATTATTTGGTGACCACACATGATGCATTTTCATATTTGGCTAGAGACTTGGGTTTTGAATTGAAGACTTTGATAGGTGTGACTACGGAGTCTGATTTTTCCCTTAAAGAAATTCAGGATTTAGCAGATTTTATGAAGGAAAAGCAGGTGCATGAAATTTATTTGGAGTCAACGGTTTCAGATAAGCCTTTAAAAAAATTGCAGGAAATTTTAGCGGCCCAGGATTTTGCAGTAGTTTTGAAGGATAGTTTTTTGTTGGGAGATTCTTTATTGGAGGGGCAGAATTTTTTGGATTTTGTAAGGCATAATTTAGATTTAATGTATGAATAATTATTTAGAAATTCAGAACTTAGGCTTTGCCTATGAGCAAGACCCTCTGTTTGTAGATTTGAGTTTAGAATTAAAGGAGGGTGAGATTTTGACCTTGCTAGGTCCAAATGGATGTGGTAAATCCACGCTGTTAAAAATTATTACCGGGCAGATTCCCTTACAAAAGGGCAAATTTAAGTGGCTGCTAGATAAAGCTTTATATAGTTTTATTCCTCAGTTTTCACAGGTGAATTTTCAGTTTCCAATGGATACGGAGGAATTTTTGGAACTGGCCTTTGTGAAGGATAAGACCATTTTTTATAAACTGTCTGAGGCAGAACGCAATTTACTGGAACAAACTATACAAAAGTTTGGCTTGGATTCTATTCGTCGTTCTAAGATTTCAGATTTGTCAGGAGGAGAAAGGCAAAAGCTTTTAATTGCTCAGGCTATGCTTTTAAGACCTAAGGTTTTGATTTTGGATGAGCCATTTAACAATATTGATGCTAGGTATATAGATGAGATGATAGATATTTTTGCTGACTTTGTAGCAGAAGGGAATTCTATTTTAAGTGTTTATCATGATTGGGAGACTATTAAGAAATCTTCTAGTCGAGTGATTTTGTTAAATAAGAAGATTTTGCGGATAGGGGATCCTAAAAAGATTTTAAATCAAGATTTGTTTTGTAAACTCTACTATTGATGCTTTTAGTATTATTGCTTTTATCAGCGCTTAATTTAACTTTGATTGCTCCAGTTTGGATACTAAGAAGAGATATTTTACTCTTGGAGGTCTTAATGCACGCTATTTTGTTTTTTGTGGCAGTGGTAGTTTTGCTGTTTGGGACTTTTAATGCCTTTTCTTTACTAGTCAGCGTGATTTTAGCTTATGTAGTTTCTAAGTATTGTTTAAATTATTTTCAGGCTAAAAATCAAGCTCTGGATCTGCTAATTGTAAATTTAATTTCCGGGTTTTATGGTTTTGGAGTATTGTTGTTAGCTTTTTTATTAAAACATAATTATATTAATTATGATCTTTCTAAGTCCTTGATTTTAGGCAATCCGGTTTTTCTTTCGAAGTTGGAGTTGAATTATTTGGTAGCCTTGGCTGTGTGTTTGCTGGGATGTTTGTTGTACTATTTATATAAATTTTTGGCAGGATATTTTTTAGTAAGCAAGACCTATAATCGGGCTATGATGGTTTTGTCTATTGCGGTGCAATATTTAATTCTGTATTGCTTTGGTATTATTCCTTCTATGGCTTTGGCCGTGATGGCCTTTTTCTTATTGCAGGATCTAAAATTGAATTTTAAGCAGTTTTTAAAAATTTCTTTGGCTGTGAATATACTAGCTGTGATGGTGGCCTATGCTTTGTATGCTCAGTTCACCCATTTTATTTTTGGCCCGACCGTAGTGCTAGTGGCTTTGTGTTGTTTATTGCCTCTAAGATTTTTTTATGCAAAATAGTTTAATTTTTACCAGTTTGCTCTTGATGTTAAGCATATGGCCCATCGCTTTGTTTTTGACTTTATTTGTGCGCTTAAGGTTTGTAGATGCTTATTCACACTTCCTATTGCCGATTTTAATTTTGGCATACTTGTTGGTGTTTTCTAAGTTATGGGCTATGGTGGTGATTTTCCCTTTGTTGGTATTTTATTTTATGAAAATGTTTGAGAATAAGCAGGAAAAATCCTTATTAGATGTGAGATTTATGACTTTAAGTTCAGTTGGTTTAAGTGTGGGAGTGTTTATTTTGAATTTGTTTCCCAAGAATTGGCATATAGATACAGATATTATTTTGTTTGGAAACTTTGATATTTTTCTCTTAAAACAAGTCACATTCTGGGATTTTCAAATACCTGTAATTAATTTGATTTTGTTGGCTTTGCTAGTTTTAAACTTTGCTTTTTATATAATATATGCTAGGAAAATCAAATATCAGGTGATTTTAAATTTGTTAGAATTGCCACGCAGAGAATTGTTATTGTTTAGTAGCTTAGTTGTTTTGAATTTGCTGGTCTTGATTTATTTTCTAGGAGCTTTTTTGTTGCTTGGAGTTTTATCGATTCCCTTCGCAATCGCACTTTTGCTGGCTCGGAATTTTAAGCAGTTTTTAGCATTTTCTTTGGGGGCCCCACTTTTGATAATTATGGCTGGTTTGCCCGTGGCCTTTTATTTAGATTTTGCGGTTTCACAATCTATAGTTACATCTTTGTTTGTGACATGGTTTATGATTTTTTTGTATAAGACTTGTCTTTTAAAAAATTAGCTTAAGTAGCTGCTAATAATTTTAGCGCATATCCCTCCAAGCCCTATTAAACTTAAAACTATAGCTTGGTGGCTTTGCTTTTTTTCTGAGTCTTGACTAGGTTTTACTGCTGTGATTTCATGCAGATAGTGTTGGTCCTTAAATTTGAGGATTTCAGCTGTGATTTCTTGGTTTAAATACTGGGATTTGATTTTTGAATTTATAAGTATTTGTTTGAGTAGAAAGCTTTGCTCTTGAATCCCTGTGACCAGTCCGGTGATTGTAAGTAGTTTGGGGTTGGCTTGCGCAGGACTGAGCAGATTGGTCCAGATAAATTGATTGTTGATGAGGC
>CAZFPD010000004.1:15974-19653 GCA_964521035.1 uncultured Candidatus Peribacteria bacterium | reverse complement strand
ATTAACTCAAGACAAACGTATTACAAAACTCAAACTTTGTATTGCAAAAGTCGGAGCGGTCCAAGACCTAGAATCCTTTAAAGTAGTTTCTCATTGGACATTACCAGAAAACTTATAAAAGTTTTTTAAAAACTTTAATCCCCGAGGATATTTGTTCGGACAGGCTTTAAGCTTTTCGAAAAACACAAAATATCTGAGTCCCTGCTCAGTCTCCAGCTGCTCAATTTTTTGCAAGCTGGCTCCAAACTGCAGTTCAAGATCCTTATACTCAGCCAAAGATTCCACTGCCGAAGGACCTTGATAAGCCACAAAAACACCTCCTATCTTCACAAAGGGCAAACACATTTCCAGATTGATAGGCCATTTGGCAAAGGCTCTGGAAAGCACCAGGTCAAACTGCTCACGATATTCAGAAGCTTGAGCCGCATCTTCAGAACGAGCATGTAAGGTCTGAATATTTTTCAACTCTAACTTTTCAGCCATTTGCTGAATTGCCCTGAGTTTTTTTTGGACTGAATCTAGTCCGGTAAACTCAGCGTTCTGAAATTTAATAGCCAAGGGCAACAAAGGAAAACCTCCACCAGTACCCATATCTAGCACTCGTAAATTACTTAAATCTACAAAATTTGCCAAGTGCAAAGAATCTAAGACGTTCTTCTGATAAACTTCCTCAAAGCTATTATAAGAACTTAAATTAAGCCGAGAATTAATCTCTAAAAATAATTGCGTTAATTCTTGATACTTGTCCACTTTATTTTTCTAAATCTAAGGTGCTCAGTTTTTTGTGCTCGGCTGTCCACCCCACACAGTTTGCACAAATTTGCAAGACAGAAGCTAGGCCAGAAATACTCAAAGCCAGGTAAATAAACCAAACTTGCGGGAAGCGTAAGTATAAATAAATCACAACTACACTTAACCAAACCGAAGCGCACCAGGGACAAGAAAGTAAATCCGCAATCAAACGTCGCAGCCCTGATTTAGGCTTGTCTCTTTGGATATAAAGCTCTCCATCCTTTTTAACTTCTCTTAAATCCAAAAACCAATCCCTCACATATTGGGCAACCGAATCGTAAACAAACAAACGAATTAAGCGAAAAACTGTCAGCAGCAAGAGAGTCAACTCCCAAGCGCTCACATCATAAATCCGAGTATAAAAAGAATTCAGGCTCAAGTCCAAGCTCATGGCAAGCACTATTAGGGCAAACACTACAGACAACACCATGCTATATGCCGGACCATAAGTTTTAATTTTTAAATTTTGCACGCTATTAAATTAAGTATATATATACCACACTATAACACCGAACCGAATTTTATTAAAGCCATATCAAATTTTTACCGAATCTGCTAAGATAAACACATGATTAAGCATATAATTTTAGATTGGCACGGCGTTTTAGACCTCGTATCTCCCATATCACTACGCAATTACTGTTTTAAAACAGCCCTAAAACTACTGCTGCGTGGCAAATACAAAGTGGCCCTTCAAATTATTGGCCTGAGTCTAAATCTACTCGGCCCACAAATCAAGGACTACATGAAAAACAAAATCTCCCCCAGTTATTTCTGGTCAGTTATAGCAAGTCAATGTGGAGTCGAGCTGAGCAGAGAATTACAACAGAAACTAATGCAAATCCAAATTAACCACAAGCTAGTCGAGATACTCAAGGAATATCAATCCAGCTATGATTTTTTCATCCTTTCCGACTGCTCCAAAGACAAGGCACACAAAATCAAATCTCATCTACCACAACTAGAATTTAAAAATATAATTTTTTCCTGTGACTATAATACAAGCAAGCGCGAGGGTAAACTATTTGATGTTTTAATCAAAGAGACCCAAGTCGATCCCAAGGAATGTCTATTTATAGACGACAGCCTAGTCAATATTGGCATTGCAATGCAAAAAGGCTTCTCCACCCTTTTATACAGACCCAATCTAGCGTATAATAAATATCTAAAATCTAAATTACAACATGGCAATCGTTAATCCTCAAGAATACCAGCTCAAGCTCCAGGCCATAGCTAAGCATGGTTTATCTAAAATACATATACTCAGCGATTTTGATAGAACCATCACTAAGGGCATAGAGTTCCAAAACACCTCTGTGATCGCTAAACTCCGCGAATCTAAGCACATAGATGATGAGATGAAGCGCAAACTGGGCAAAATATACGCCTATTATCATCCCTTCGAAATAGATCCAGACCTATCCAACGCAGAAAAGAGCAAGTACATGGTCGAGTGGTACAAAAAAACCAACCAAGTATTTGTAGATCACAAATTGTCCAAACCTACACTCAGAAAAGTCGTAGCAGAATCAGACCTGGACTTTAGAGAGCAGACCTATGAACTCTTTGCCCTGTGTGCCCAGCATGAAATTCCCATCATTATCATCTCAGCCGGACTTGGAGATTTAATCCAAATGTATTTAGAAAAGCATAATTTACTCTCCGAACACGTGCACATAGTCTCAAACTTTTTTAAATTTAACCAGCAAGACCAAGTCTGCGGTATGATAGGATCCACGATACACCCTATGAACAAATATGAAAGCATAATAGAAAAGATGCCCTTTTATAAGGATATCAAAAATCGCACCAGCGTAATCCAAATGGGAGACCACATCGGAGACTATCATATGGTCAGTGGTTTTCTATATAAGGAGTTAGTCAGCATCAGCTTTTTAAGTCAGGACTGTCCCAAGCTACTAGAACAATTTCAAGCTAAATTTGATGTAGTCTATACCCACGAGGCTGACATGAGTGAGGCTATTAAAATTATTCAGCTAGCTCAAGAACATGCTAATTAACCAAGACCTAGAATTTGAATTATCCAAGCAAAACAACACGCAATTGCTCAATATAGTCATGCACGGATTTGACAGCTCTATGCAGTCAAGATCAGTCAGCAGTTTATGTAAAAAACTGCAAGATCTCTCTCAAAACACGCTACGCTTTAGCTTTTTAGGCCACGGCAACTCCAAGGGAGAGCTCAGCAAGAACAATATTTCTTCCCAAATTCAAAATCTGCATCAAGTAATACTATATGCCCAAAGCCAGGGATATACAGATTTCAATTTAGTGGGATCCAGCTTCTCCGCTCAAGTTGCGCTCAACTACGCTCAGCAACACCCAGAGCTAATCCAAAAAGTGGCTCTAAAATGTCCCTTGATTAATGGCTACGACTTGTTTAAGGAGACCCTCAGCCCACAAGCAATCGCAGATTGGCAAGACAGTAATCAACACCTACATCCCCGTCACGACCAAAGCTACGTAAGCCTACCTTACAGCTTCCTCCTAGATTTTGAAAAACACAATCCCTATAAGTTTCTAGCCTCCTTTCCAGCCCAACTACTGATTGTACACGGGGATAGGGATCAAACCGTGCCGCTAGAGCAATCCTTAGCAGCCCAAAAACTACTACCTAGTCTAAAACTAGTCGTAGTTGAGGGCGCTGACCACCGATTTAAAGACAGCCAGCACTTTCAACAAATGCAAGAGGCCATCCTAGAATTTCTAACAAGCAATTAGCTGCTTGCGGTCACTTCCAACTCCTATAAATTTAATAGGTACACCCAGATAATCCTCTATAAAGCGGACGTATTTACGGGCATTTTCTGGCAATTCATCAAAACTAGTACACCCGGAAATATCCTCCTCAAAACCATCCATTTCA
>CAZFPD010000004.1:11906-15952 GCA_964521035.1 uncultured Candidatus Peribacteria bacterium | reverse complement strand
GAAAGCTCCTGACCATTTACAAGGTATTTCGTGACTAGCTTCAATTTGGAAAATCCTTTAAGTACATCTAATTTAGTCAGATTGATAGAGTCAACTCCATTGATAAACATAACCCGCTTGAGCTGAGCCAAATCTAGCCAGCCACAGCGGCGCGGTCTGCCAGTAGTAGAACCAAATTCGGCACCTTGGTCTCGCATTTGTGCCCCAAACTCATCATCTAGTTCAGATGGGAAAGGGCCCGAGCCAACCCGGGTAGTATAAGCCTTAACAATCCCACAAACATGGCCCATATGATTCAGAGGAAATCCAGAGCCAGTACCAAGCCCTCCTAAGGTGGAGTTTGAAGAGGTGACATAAGGGTAGGTTCCGTGGTCTATATCTAGCAAGGCGCCATTTGCTCCCTCAAACACAATTTTTTGGTTAGCTTTATAGGCCTCTGCCAGCATTAAAACCGTATCACAAACCATCGGTTTGATTAATTCATAGTTCTCTTCTAATTGACTAAGCACCTCCTCGATTGAAAAAACCGTCTGTAGATCATACATTCTAAACAGCTCAGTAACCTTAACACGCAGCAAATCAGGATTCTTGAGGTCGTAAAACTTAATCCCAAAGCGAGCAATTTTATTGGTATAAGCTGGGCCTATACCTCGCTTCGTTGTACCTAGCTTATTCTTATCTAATTCATCCTCACTTTTTCCATCTATATATTTATGGAAATCAAACAAGACACTAGCCTGGTCCGAAATAAAAAGCCGCTCCTTATAATCGATATTAGCCGCATCTAGGTTTTTGAGTTCATCTAGCAAAGTTTCGATATGCACGACACACCCATTACCGATTATACAAGTAGTATTCTGATGTAAAATCCCAGAGGGGACTAAATGAAACACAAATTTTTTGCCTTCGGTATAAATCGTATGGCCAGCATTTGCTCCGCCCGTAGCACGAACAACCATATCGGCATCTGTCGCTAATATATCTACTAACTTCCCCTTACCTTCATCACCCCACTGACAACCTAGTACCGCTACATTATTAGTTCGCAAATTCTCAAACATCATGCTCAAGTATTAAATATGTATCTCCATTATAGCAAAAAAAATAGATTGTGCTAAAATGAAAGCAATTCTTATCCCTTTAAAAACCCATATATGTCAAAGTTTGAACAGGTCATAGTCTGTCCATTAGACCAGAGATACGCCAAAGTCAGCAAAAATATGCGCCGCCTATTTTCGGACCAGTTTTTCACAAAATCAAGATTACAAGTTGAAGTTTTATGGTTAACTATTTTTTTACAGGCCACCAAGCAGCAGGCCAGCGTCGACGATATCCAAAAGATAAAATCTATCTATATCGAATTTAGCACGGAAGATTATCAGCAAATTAAAGCCATCGAAGACAAAATCAATCATGATACCAAGGCCATAGAATATTTTATGCAAGACAAACTTCAGCAACTACAGCTGTCCAGATTTATTCCCTTCATACACATAGGACTCACCTCCGAGGACACCGACACCACCGCCTACGCCCTCATGCTTCAGGCTGGAGCAAGCCAAATCCAGTCCGAGTTCACAGAGCTATATGCAGAGTTAAGCAGGCTAGCACAGATCAATTCCCACGCCCCTATTCTCAGCCTGACCCACGGACAGCCAGCCACTCCCAGTACCTTTGGTAAAGAAATGGTAAACTTTCTCAGTCGCATTCACAAAAAAATTCAAATCATCAAGTCCCACCAGTTAGAAACTAAACTCGCCGGCAGTACCGGCAACTACCAAGCCCTCCAACACAGTTTTCCAGATCAAGACTGGCCCAAAATCGCCACAGAATTTGCAGGCACCCTCAAGTTACAAATCAACCACTACAACACCCAAATTCTTCCCAAGGAAAACTGGCTCGACCTCCTATATCACATCAATAGCATTAATTTGATCTGTATATCGCTGTGCCAAGACCTCTGGGGCTACATCCAAAGAGGAGTTTTAGTCCAAGAACTCAAAGCCCAGGAAGTCGGATCCTCAACCATGCCTCACAAAATCAACCCTATTAATTTCGAAAACGCCGAAGGCAACCTGATGCTAGCCAACAAACTCTTTGAATTCTTCAACAGTAAGCTAGCCATTAGCCGTTTTCAAAGAGACCTCAGCGACAAGACCTCTCTACGCAACCTCGGGCTGTTTTTTTCCTACTCCTCACTAAGCTACCACTCGATATTACAAGGCCTACAAAAAATCCGTTTTAATCCAAGCCAGGCCCAAGCCGAACTTAGCGCAAATCCAGCCGTTTTGACGGAGCTCATCCAAACCATTCTGAGAAAACACGGGGTCTCTGACGCCTACGAGCAACTCAAAGAATTTTCCAGAGGAGCCACAATTAATCTCAGCCAGCTGCATGAATTTATAGATCAGGTCGAGCTACCTAGCCAAGCCAAACAAGAATTAAAAAAACTCAAACCAGAAGATTATACAGGACTTGCCAGCCAACTTTGTCAGCAGTATTTTCAAACATAAAATGCAAAATTCCTGTATACTGTAGCCGGAGTGCCAATTAATCCCTACACATGCTTCAATCAAACACTTATAAGTTTGACTTTGATGACGTGCTCATTCAGCCTGCCATCACCAGTCAAATTCGATCTAGATCCAGTATTAACTACCACTACAATCAAAGCTCCCTGCCAATTTTCGCCTCACCTATGGACACGGTAATTGACGAAGACAACTACCAACTTTTTCTAGATTTAGGGATCAATGTCTGCCTGCCTAGAGGAGTGAAAGGTAAGAAAGATGAGTGCAAAGCTCAATACTTATTTGAAAGCATTAGTCTGAACGAGGCTGAGGCTATTCAAGCCGGAGACCAGCCGGCCAGCCACCTACTAATAGATATTGCCAATGGGCACATGGTGGCCCTTACCAAAGCAATTCGCAAAATCAAATCCCTGCATCCTGAAACTAAAATCATGGCCGGCAATATTGCGCACCCAGCAAGCTATATGGAACTTTCTCAAGCCGGGGCTGATTTTATAAGAGTTGGGATAGGCAACGGCGCCGGCTGTCTTACAACCCAAAATGCAGCCCTAGGATTCCCTATGGCCTCATTAATTTACGAAATCAATCAGCTCAAGCAAACCCACAAGCTCAAATCCAAAATTGTAGCCGACGGTGGTTTCAAAGAATATGCCGACATTATCAAAGGACTAGCTCTAGGAGCCGACTACATTATGCTCGGATCTGTATTTAATAAAGCCATAGAATCCAGTGGATATAACTACCTTTGGAACATCAGGATCCCAGCTAAACTTGCCAATTACCTGTTTAAAAAAGACTTTAAAATCTACAAGTATTTTCGCGGCATGAGTACTAAAGAGGTCCAGAAAAAATGGGGCCGCAAAAAACTCAATACCTCCGAAGGCGTCGTCCGTACCCGACTAGCAAAATACACCCTCCAGGGTTACGTAGAAAACCTAGAACACTACCTCAAATCCAACATGTCCTATTGTGACACCCAAACCCTCAAACAATACATAGGCAGGGTCAACTTCAATCTAATTACCACTAACGCCCGAAATCGCTTTGCAAAATAAGACAAATTAAGGTATAATAAAAGGAAATAGTTAAAGGAATTCAATGGAAAAACCACAAATCATAGAATGGCTCAAACAAGGACTAGCCAAAGGCCACGATCTAAAGAGCCTGAAAGAACACCTACAAAACAATCAATTGAGCGAAGCTGCCATCGACCAGGCTATTAGCGAATTAGAAGCCAAAGATATTCGGCCGAAGGACCTTCCCGAAGCCGAACTCGAAGCCCCGGCGCCAGAACCAGAGCCCGAAGCCGAATTAGAACCAGAACTCGAAGCCCCGGCGCCAGAACCAGAGCCCGAAGCCGAATTAGAACCAGAAGTCGAAGCCCCAGCGCCCGAGCCTGAAGCCGAACCAGAAGCCGAATTAGAGCCAGAACTCGAAGCCCCAGCGCCCGAGCCAGAGCCAGAACCAGAACCAGAGCCTGAAGCCGAACTCGAAGCTCCAGCGCCTGAAGAACCA
>CAZFPD010000004.1:0-11806 GCA_964521035.1 uncultured Candidatus Peribacteria bacterium | reverse complement strand
AGAACCAGAACCAGAGCCTGAAGCCGAACTCGAAGCTCCAGCGCCTGAAGAACCAGAAGCACCAGAAGCTGAGGTAGCAGAAGCTACTACAGACGAAAGCACCCACGAAGCAGGCGAACAAAATAAGGCCGAAGCTATCCTAGACTCAATAGAAAAAGTCGACACAGGCGAAAATTCAGCCAGTAAAGTTAAAATTCCAGGCTTTATCAAACTATTTATACTGCTAATCCTAATTGGACTAGGGGGATACTATGCCTACAGTAGTTTCTTTGCAGCTCCATCTACTCCAGCACCTGCCCCAGGGCCAGAGTTAAGTCAGGCCAGCAGCGTGGAAGAAGATGCCCTAGCAGACTTGCTAGAGGAAGAGACTGAAGTTGACTTCACAATTACAGAAGAAGCTAGCGATACCAACGCTATAGATCCCGAAGAGCCAGCTATAGATGACTTTAGCATAGTTGAAGAGGACTCGTTTGCAGCCGATCAGACAGATACAACAGAGCCAGAAGCCTCAGAAAACACCGAGGATACCTTAGTTGAGTTTGACCAAAGCCAATACGAGCTCTAAGAGTCAGAACATTCTTCCTGTAGTGCCACCTTTAGGTCCTCTAGCTGGACCAATTTAAATTTAGAAAGATCATGACCTGCATGCAACTTAGACTCAACTTTCTGTAACATTTCTTTAGCTGAAAGCTTATCAATGTGCTTTGCATCGACAGCGCGCAGTGCCATGATATGGCAAGTATTCGACTTATTATCAAAGCTCAAGCTGGCACTGTTTACAAGATAAATATGCTCAAAATTGTTAGCCTTAATTTTGACATGCGAATATTTGATTGCAGAAGTCAAATCTGTATGCTTAGCCAAGATTTGGACATCTCCATCCAAAGCTCTATAGTGACAACTCTCAACCTGCTCATTAAAAACTTCTTGCAGGGGAGTCTGGATGATTAATTGAAAAGTGTTCATAATTTACTTTTTATTTTTTTCGTGGCGCTCTACGACCTCACTAATTGTTCCAGCTAGATAAAAACATTGCTCATCGATATGATCATATTTACCAGCTAAAATTTCCTTAAATCCAAGTACGGTGTCGACTTTATTAATGTATTGACCAGGAGTTCCTGTAAATTGCTCAGCAACATAGAAGTTCTGAGTCAAAAAGCGCTGGATCTTGCGGGCACGATTTACTGCCGCCTTATCCTCGTCTGAGAGTTCATCCATTCCCAGGATTGCAATCACGTCCTTGAGCTCCTTATATCTTTGGAGGGTTTGCAAGACACCTTGAGCAACCTCGTAATGTTCCTTGCCAACTATATCCACCTTCAGGGCCACAGAATTAGAAGTTAAAGGATCCACAGCCGGGTATAAACCTAAGGATGCCAAGCTGGTAGATAGAGTCACTGAAGAATCCAGATGTCCAAAAGTCGTGGCCGGAGCAGGGTCAGTCAGATCATCTGCTGGCACATAAACGGCTTGAATAGAAGTAATAGAACCAGTTTTGGTCGAAGTAATCCTTTCTTGCAGGGCAGCCATATCAGTCGCTAGAGTTGGTTGGTATCCCACCGCAGAAGGCAGACGGCCCAATAAAGCCGAAACCTCGGCCCCAGCCTGAGTAAAACGGAAAATATTATCAATAAACATTAAGATATCCTTGCCCTGGTCTCTAAATTTCTCTGCAATAGTCAATCCAGTCAAAGCAACTCTCATACGGGCTCCAGGAGGCTCATTCATTTGTCCGAAGACCATAGCTACTTTGTCCATAACACCTGAGTCCTTCATTTCGTGGATAATATCATTTCCCTCACGGGTTCTCTCTCCGACTCCAGCAAAAATAGAGTAACCGCCGTGCTCCATGGCTATATTATGAATTAATTCTTGTATCACAACCGTTTTCCCAACACCGGCAGACCCAAACAAGGCCACCTTGCCTCCCTTAACAAAAGGGCAGAGTAGGTCCACAGCCTTAATTCCAGTTTCTAGAGTTTCAATTACGGGATTTTGATCTAGGAGACCCGGAGCAGGGGCGTGGATTTCTCTACGCTCAACGCCTTTGTCGAGCTGCTTGCCGCCATCAATGATTTCTCCAGTTACATTAAATACTCGGCCTAGCACATCCTCTCCAACTGGCACAGTGATACACTTTCCAGTATCAACAACCTCTTGGTTTAATTTTAAACCGTCGGTTGAGCTCATCGCAACGGTTCGGACCACTCCCTGGCCTACATGGGATTGAACCTCCAAAACTAAGGTCCTAGAGTCTACAGTCACATGCAATGCGTGCATTTGTTCTGGAGTATGGTCCGGGAAGTATACATCCACCACAACCCCGATAATCTTGGCAATTTTACCAACTTTTTGTTGTTTGTTCATATAAAAAATTAATTATTATTCCATAGCAGCTCGAGCACCAATTAACTCTGCGATTTCCTGAGTAATGGCTCCTTGACGAGCTTTGTTATAAGTTCTGGTCAGATCAGTAATCATCTCATCTGCGGCATCTGTGGCATTTTTCATAGCTATCATACGATTAGAATACTCCGCAGCCTTCAACTCCATGAAAGCCTGCATAAAAAGCGCAGAAACCACTTGCCTATACATGTGGTTCAAAACTAATTCTGGATTAGCAGGATAATAAGACATAATAGAATGATTAATCCCACGTTTTTGCTCCTCAGGGATTAATTCCATGTGCTCAGACAACATCTCTGGCGAAAAGGGTAAAAACTGCTTAACCACAGGGTAGTTCGTAAAAGAATTGTGATAATGGGGAGCGATTAAGTAAACTTTGGCCACCTGCTCCGTCAAATAAGTGTCGATTATTGTATCAATTACATCTAGAGCATCCAAGTTATCTAGGTTTTCAGGCAGCTTAGCAAACTGAGCATGAGTAGGGATATTACGGGAGTTAACATAGTCAGCTGCTTTCTTTCCTATGCAGATCAAAAGTCTTTGATCTGGTTCTAGATCATTCCACTTGTTGGAACGAAATAGAGTATTAATCAGCTTACTATTCAAAGGTCCACACAAGCCCTTATCCGAAGTATACAATACAAATAAAGTTTTATGAGTATGCGGAGAATGAGTATAAATACATTTAAATTCAGCCAGATTTTGACTATGTAGGCTCTGAATCAGGTCCATAGTAAAAGAGCGAGAAGATCTAGCCTTTTTCTGAAATTGCTGCATTTTGGCAGCCGCAACCAGCTGCATAGCCTTAGTAATTTTTTTAGTGTTCTTTACACCACCGATCTTCTTTTTAATCTCTAGTATAGACATTATTTCAAAAAGTTAGATATGACCTCACTCATTTTCTTAGCGATTTCATCGCTTAAAGCCTGTTCTTGCATGATAGATTGGACTAATTCAGCCTCATTACTTTCGACGAAGGCCAACAACTCAGCAACAGTACCTGAAACCTTAGCTTTCTCTATATGATCTAGCTCACCCTTAGAAGCTGCCATCAAAATTATAGCCTGCTGCCACAATTTGTAAGGTCGGGATTCGGGTTGCTTGAGGGCCTCAACCACTCTTTCTCCCCTAGTTAGGCGAGCCCTAGTGGCATCATCTAACTCTGAGGCAAATTGGCTAAAGGCCTTTAATTCATAATATTGAGCTAGGTCGAGTTTTACAGAACCTGATAATTTCTTGATAATTTTAGTTTGTGCCGCTCCTCCAACTCTCGAAACAGAAATACCTGGGTTCACAGCAGGTCTGACCCCACTATTAAACAAGTCAGATTGTAGATAGATTTGACCATCGGTGATAGAAATCACATTAGTTGGAATATAGGCAGAAACATCATTGGCCTGCGTTTCTATAATAGGCAGGGCCGTGATACTTCCCGCTCCGTTTTCGTCACTTAGCTTAGCAGCGCGTTCCAATAAACGAGAGTGGATAAAGAAGACATCTCCAGGATAGGCTTCTCGACCTGGTGGTCTACGCAGTAAGAGCGACATTTCTCGGTAGGCTACTGCATGTTTAGACAAGTCATCGTAAATTATTAAGACGTGACGCCCTTTTTGCATAAAATATTCAGCTATGGCCACACCAGCATAAGGGGCTAAAAACTGATTGACTGCTGAGGATGACGCCGGTGCCGAAACCACTATGCTGTAATCCATGGCGCCAGTTTTCTTCAAGACCTCTAAGACCTGAGCATTTTTACCCTCTCTTTGGGCTACGGTTACATACACACAGATCATATCCTGATCTGACTGATTAATGATAGCATCTAGAGCTATGGAGGTTTTTCCAGTTTGCCTGTCTCCAATAATCAATTCTCGCTGACCTCTACCTATAGGGATCATAGAATCAATAGAGAGTATACCCGTCATCATAGGCTCATGAACAGATTTTCTGGCCATCACATCTGGGGCATTATCCTCATGTCTCATAAATTTGTCAGCCTTAGGAACAGGCTTTCCATCTAAGGGAGCTCCCAGCGGGTCCACAACTCTACCAATAAACTCATCGGAAACATTCAATCCCAAAAATTTACCGGTAGACTTTACAGGAAGACCCTCCGTGATTTTAGTTGATCGCTGTAATACCAAGGCAGAAGTAACATCTTTTTCTAAGTTCATAACCAGGGCCGAACTGCCTGTCCCTTCAATGGTGACCAGTTCACTCATTTGCAGAGTATCTAGTCCCTTTATTCGGATAACGCCGTCATTATATGACTCAATAAAACCCACTCCTTCAGACACATTTTCAGTTTCTGAAGCCGACAGATTTTTCAGAGAATCCTCTAAGGCGCTAATAAATTTATTCATATTTTTTTGTGCCATATCTAATTTAGTTTAATTAAATTTTTAATTTTTCGGGTCCAGGAATAATCATACATTTTTCCATCTGCAATAATTCTAAGTCCTCCTATCAGTTTATTATCAATTTGAAAATAGATTAAGGCTCTCTCAAATTGTGAAGATAGCTGCTTTAAAATACCCAGTTTCAGTTCTGAATCAATATCGCAGGGGAGTTGGACCATCACATTGGTATACTTTACATCCCAGGCATTCAGACTCTGACGCACAGAATTAACGATTTCCTGCATAGAATTTTCATTCAATAAGTCATGCAAAACTGCACTTAAACTAGATTGCAAACCCAAAGAGTTTAAGAGTTTATCTTGGTCCTCCTTATGTAAGAGTACGTAGTTTACAGGTAATTTTGCCAATAAAAGTGGCAGGGTGCCTGAAAAAAAATCGGCTAGATAGCCACTTAAGGCAGTTTCGCCCATCTGGTTTTGCTGGCCCTGAAGAAAATTCAATAATTCCTTCATATCAGCTTGGGCAGAGTCTGATGCAGTCTTCAAGTAGCTCTTGAGGAAACCCGGGAGGTCAGAGCCCTCTATAACTGTATTCTGTAAATCAGATTTATGCTTAACTAAAAATTCTGAAAGCTGCAAACAAAGATGTGTAAAAAAATGATTTAGCATAAATTAAATTTGTTGTTTATATTCCTTCCAAGAATGGTCCACGCTCCGCTGAATAACGTCCTTAGGTACTTGGTTATAAGTAATCTCCATGATGATCTTAGTGATCACCTCAGTTAGCTTAGACTCTACGCCGGCAACTAAATCATCCTTCTGGGCCTGTATTTCCTGCTGTGCCTTTTCCATCATCAGCTGGCGTTGAGCCTCCATATCAGCCAGTAGCTCAAGGCGCTTAGTTTCCACTAGTGCTTGAGCATTACTAATCTGCTCGCTGAGCTCAGCATGAATGCGAGCCTTTTCCGCCTTGATAGCTTCAAATTTTGCTTGAAACTCTGCCTTAATACGTTCGGCCTCCTCTAAGTTCATCCTGACATTAGTCTGTCTTTGAGTCAGATAATTGTTGATTGGCTTATACAGTAGCTTGACTAGTATAGCAAACAGCACACCGTAGGCGGCCAAGTAAATCACTATACTTTCTAGGGAAATTCCCATTGTTGTTAATCCTTGCATGTAAAAAAGTTGTTAGAATCCAAATAAGATCAAAAAGGCGACTACAAGAGCATAAATTGCTGTAGATTCACAAATTGCCATAGAAACTATCATCTTAGAAAAGATATCGTCCGAGACCTCAGGGTTTCGGGCGATGGCCTCTAGGGCCCTACCAGCAATTAGACCTTCACCTATACCAGGGCCGATGGCACCTAGTCCGATTGCGAGTCCTGCTGCTAAAAGTTTTGCTGCTTCGATTTCCATAATAAAAAAGTTAAATTATAAATTATGATTTTTGTGCACTATTAATAGTCAGAGCCAGATATTGTAAAGATAAGAGAGGGAAGATGAAGGCATGTATCAAACCTCCAAATATACTTAAAAAAACAAAGGGAATCGGAATTACATAAGGCACGATAGAGATCATTACCAATATCATCAATTCTCCAGCAAATATATTGCCAAACAACCTAGCTGAAAGGCTCACAACCCGAGCTAATTCGCCTATGATATCTAAGAGTCCTAAAAAGATTTCCAGTAAAGCATTAGCCAGGCTCTTGAAGGATCTAACCTGTAGTAACTGTCCGAACTTCAAAAAATTGCCTATATGTTTTAAGGGAGCAATTTTCAGGGCTAGCACATGTGACATGACTACTATCATCAGAGCCCAAGCCAAAGGCAAATTAATATCGGCGGTAGGGGCCTGGAATAATTTGTCTCCACTAGCTAAGGTTAAATCGGCTACAAAAGGAATGATGGTAAACTGATTGGCCAGCAAAATAAACCAAAACATAACAAAAATCATTGGCAAAAAACGTTTGGCCAAGGTTTTGTCAACGAAGGCACTGTCTATATTTTTCTTAAAAAAGTTAAAACTACCTTCAAATACTAGTTGCATTTTCGAAGGAACCAGACCAAAACTTCTCCTCGCCCAGGCCACTACGAGTATGAGCAAAAGGGCTACAACTAGGCTACTCAAAAGTCCACTTGTGATAGATGTATTTAAAAATTCAAATAAGACAGGGGATTTAACATTGACAGCTTGCATAAAATTAATTCTTAGGCTACTTCTTAAAATTCAGATAAATTATAGTCTGTATTAAGGGAAAAGCAAGCAAAATTAACAAGAGTTTGAAAAAATACTCATATCCAAAAGCAGAATCCAAGTACTTTCCTAAGAAAAAGGCCGCTGCCAAAACCAACAGATTGACAACAAACAACTTGCCAGTTAGTAAATAATGTTTTTCAAACATCAACTGCTTACTACTATATTTCTTGGACATATAGAAGGAATAATAACAAACAAAGCATATCGTAAATTTACATAAATTACAAATTGACTTGCAAAAAACTAAAGTTTGAATTATATTGCTAATCTTTTGCAAAACTAACCCAGGACCATGAACCGGCTGCCATACAAATCTGCATTTCGCGCCTCACAGGAGCAATCCATCGCAAGAAATAGAGTCATCTCTCCCTCAGGATCTCGCCTAAACGAGCAAACAATAGAGCATATACAAGCGGTCGACAGACTTAGTAACTTACTAAGTAAACTCAGCCCAAACGACAGAGTCAAATGCCTGTATCACTATTATCAGAAGCTCCAGGGACCAGCCCACAATCATTTTCTAGAAAAAATGGCTCAGCATCTAAGCATGTTAACAGAAACTCAGACTCAAGCCGGCAGCCTGGAGCAGCAAAAACAAGTCGCAGAAGTCATAGGGGCCATCAAAAAAAACCAGGGCATCATAGACCTATTAGATTTGACCAAGCAAATTTCAGAGCTGAAGCCAGGACCACTAGTCCGCAACCTACTTTATTACCAAGATAAGCTCCAAAATAGTACCCTAGAATACTTTCTCGGCCAAATTTCCGGTCACTATAAGTACATACAAGAAATTCAGCAGGAGCTGGAATGCCCGCAAGATAAAGCCGCTATCGGAGACTTACTTGACAAACTGGAGTCTCCGGCCGCCACACGCTGCCGTGTACAAAATAAGATCGCTGCCTACAACTCCCGGCACTTTTTACAGCAGTTTAATACAGCTATAACAAGTCCCACTCCAGAAAGCTTCGATAGCCTGTATGCAAATGTCGAACAGATAGAAAAAGGCCACAACTTTGATATACAGCTCATTTCGGATCCCGTACTCAAACAAGCAATCATCAGCAAGAAGAAAAGCATTTTACTGCTAGCTTACCTACGGACTCTAATTGCCTCCTGTTTTGACCCCAACTCTTCAAATTATCGGTCCATATTTCAGCCGGGCAATGAGCAAGGAATAAAGATCAAAACAGCTCTGGTAGCCCTGCCAGAAATTCAAACGAACCAAGAGACTGCCAACCGGATTAAAAAAGCCTTTTTAGACACCAAGTACTATCACTTTCTACCCGGTCCGCTGAAACAGGACGCAGGCTTCAAATCGGACCTTAGCGCCTACCTAAAATCCATTTTACTAAGTACAGGTGAGCAAGATGCTAAACAGGCCCAACTGCACTCTAGCTACCAACGAAGTAAAAAATTAAGTCTGTATGAAGCAGGACCGCAACCCAGATTCAAACGCAGAGCCGCCTAGTCTGAGCTAGAATTTTTAAGACACTTTTGCAAAACCAGAGCCAAGAGCATAGTTGCCAAGCACAAATATTGTCCCAGACTTAATCCTAGGATAAGGCCTATTTGTGGGTCTGGCTCACGAACAAACTCTATTGCAAAACGAAAGCCAGAATACAAAACTAGAAAAGCTAGCAAGATTCGATTTTTTAAGAAGCGACTTTTTCGCCAAAACCACAAAATCGCAAAGAGTACCAGTCCTTCAAAAAAAGCCTCATAAAGTTGGGAGGGATGCCTAAGGGCACCCTCAAAATTCATAGCCAAGACAAAGTCAGTTGGGCGCCCAAACAGCTCCTGATTCAAAAAATTACCCAGCCTGCCAAACATATAGCCCAAAGGGACCGCCGGGACAATAAAATCTGCAAATTTGAGAGCATCTACCCCCCTCTTCCTTACAAACAACAGGCCCAAAATCACACAGGCGATTAGGCCGCCATGAAACGACATCCCAGATATACCTATATATTGACCATTTAAAAAAGGCCAGACGATCTGCAGGGGATTTTCTAGGAAAAATCCCAAATTATAAAACAAAACATAGCCCAACCTGCCACCCAAAATCACACCCAGTATCATAGTAAACACAAAGTCTTCTAATAAATTAAGGCTAAAATCCGCCTCTTTACGGCTTAATCTATACCTTAACAGTAAATAACAAATCAAAAAAGCTAGCAAGTACATCAGGCCATAAAAGTGGACCGGAAAGCCAAAAACCTGAAAGCCACTAGGGACAATAGAGGGAAGATTTTGCCAATAGTCGAGTAGTTGCATAAGTCTAATTTAAACATATCTAGTATACGCTCAAACAAACAGTAAAACAATTTATGAAAAAAACTACCCTTGGAAATCAAAAGTAGTTTAAATATTTATGTATATTAAAAAGTTTCTATAACGCTGTAGGCACAATTGTATTATAATAGGTAGGTATTGGATCAATTAAAAGGTTAAGTCTCGCACCTGTAGTTCCAAAATAAGGTGTGCCATGAAGATACTCAAATTCATTAAAATCGAATCTTACCATTTTACGCATATCATCACTACAACCCTCTGGAGAATCAAGAGCTCTACAGGCATCCTGGAAGGGGTCAGTAAATCCTTCTTCTTCATTCATATTATATATTCGCTGCACTGCAGCTCTTTGAGCTTCGGTTAATCTTAAATCAGGTTCAGTTTCATCACTTGTCATACATGTAACAGTTTCATCCACATTTCTCTGAGAAACAGCTAAATATGCTAATACCTCTGTTGATTCACCAACTCCTATTGTATTGAGATTGTTATTGGTGACCTCTAACTCCACTTCGTGAGTAAGTCCAGCTGGTAAGGTGTCTAAAAATACGTTTCCAATTAGAACTTCCCGACCATATCGATTTTCAACAAAAAGTGATAAATGTTCTGCTTTAATTGAACAACTTGTTACATAGTCAAATTTTAATGCTTTTAAACTATGACTTACATTAGTATTAAAAACGAATTTACCAACATAGTTATAATCAAAAGAAGAACCAGTAGATAGTCTTAAAGGATCCTCATTATCTACATTATCTACATTATCTACAGTGTTAAGATTAGGTTCGAAAGCCACCTGAGGTGGGCTTGTTAAAATAGTAAGATCTTCATCTGGTTCGTCAAATTCTACATGAGTAAAGTTATCATTCTCATCCACATAAGTAACTTTGTAATCATTACCAACAAATGTGGTAATATCTTCTAATTTATACATGTTTTCAATCATGAGTTCCGCATTTGCATTATGGCTAACTAGAGGTCTAACATAACTGCTATGGGTATAGTTATGAAAAGGATTCTTTTGAATAGAAAGCTCGAGCGGTCCATCATTAGATATAATTTCATGTAGATAATTGCCTTGACGGCCATATCTTTGTAGAAAATACTTTTTGTCACTATTTGGTATTTCTAGTTTGAAGATATTTGTACGACCACTTGATGCTTTATATGTATGTCTTATTCTTTCTGACGTACCGTTTGGATATAAAATATCTATATCTACCCAGTGATCAGTCATATCACCTATTATCAATTGATACACTTGCATCTGATCGTGTATCAAGATATTACGACTTATATATTGACGATTTAAAGTGTCATAAATGTCCCTTGGAAATCGCAAATTAAAACCATTTAAATTACTCCAATTAATTCGTGGGTTCAAATTATAATTTGTGACTTCTAGCCAGATTTTTTCATTATCAAAGTCTTGAGCTGTAAAGTTGTAATAATATAAATAATTTGGGTTATCAAAGTCTGGGTTTTCACTTGTTGGCACGTAAGACAAAGATTTTGATACATTTGCAAGATTGGTCCCAGTAGATCTAGATGTATTAAACTTTATAATTGGATCTTGGCTCTCATCAGCACTCAGTGGGTCAATGACATGATGAGAAGTTTGTCGATTATTTGAGCTTGGAAACACAGAATTCACCTGTCCATTTTCATAAGAATACCATAGAGGTAAAGTAGGAAAATCTTTTTCTAATAAAAGTTTAATAGGACCAGAGTTAGACACTATTTTTAAATGAGCCTGGCTATAATTAAAATCTATAAGTTCTACAGAGTAATCATTCGCTGTTTCAGTATTTAAAAATAAGAAGCCCTCTTCACTAAAGTTTACGGTGCGAGGATTAATTGGATTATTCAGATCATTAACTTGGGCATTAATCACGCGACTTGACTCTCTTAATAAAGTCAAACGTGCAACTTCATCCTGATTTTGACGTTTGTTATGAAATAACAAGGAGGTTTCACGAGTGTTTTGAAATGGTACAGTGATTTTTAATACGGTATTACCCTCACCATGTTCATATGGACTTAGTAAATTAGTTAAGTCTTTATATTTTTTGTTTATAGTCGGTGTTTGAATATTTTTTAACTTAATAGATTGGTTACGCTTTTGTATTTTAGAGCCCTTAGATTGTGGTTTTTGAAAAGATTTTTTTAAATTCAGTTTTCCAGCTACATCGAAGTTAACATTTGAGGCATTATTAGCTCCAAATATTAAATAACCTAAAGCTATTAGAGCAATAACCGCTATAGATAAGACTTTTATTAGATTTTTACGCATAAATTTACATTATTAATACACAATTATATTATTATATCACAAAAAGCTAAACATGACAAATAAACAAAGATCTTTTAAAGACCGAACGTAATACTTTTATAAAAGATCATCAATAATTAATTTCAAGCAAATCAAATGTAAAATCATGAAACTAATTAAGCAAGAAAACAACCTTGACAAATTTAACAAA
>CAZFPD010000003.1:15579-21666 GCA_964521035.1 uncultured Candidatus Peribacteria bacterium | reverse complement strand
TTAATGACCCTAATGTCTTGATGGGGCCAGAATCCACCATCTTTTTCGATAGAAATGGGGAGGTTTTGTACACAGTTTCTCAGGATCAGGTTCGGGAGGATGTGAGTTTTGAGGAAATACCAGAAAGTGTGATTCAGGCTATCATTTCCATAGAAGATGATGGGTTTTATGAGCACGACGGCATAGATTTAGGTGGAATACTCAAGGCGGTCTTAAGTGAATTTGGGCTAGGTAAAAGACGTGGCGGCTCGACCATTACCCAGCAACTAGTCAAAAACAGCCTACTGAGTTCTGAAAGAACCTACAGCAGAAAAATTAAGGAGATTATCCTGGCTATTAAAATAGAAAAAAACTTTAGTAAGTCAGAGATATTAGAAATGTATTTAAATCGAATTCCTTTTGGGGGAACGGCCTACGGGGTAGAAAAGGCGGCGGAGGTCTTTTTTGGTAAAACTGCCGCAGAATTAGGTTTGCAGGAGGCGGCCGTCCTGGCTTCTTTACCTAAGGCCCCAACTTATTTTAGTCCTTTTGGAAATCACAAAAACACCTCGCTTTCCAAGGACTTTACCCTAGAGGAGCTGGCAGAGAGAAAAATTCAAAAAGTGTCGGACCTAGCTCAAAATGAATATAGTTATGGCTTACTTGGATCCAATATAGACCTGATTAATGGGAAAACAGTTTATTTGCCAGGTCGAACAGATGAGGTTTTAAAACGGATGGAAGATTTAGATTATATTGATGCCTCCCAAAGGCAGGAGGCTCTAAATAAGCTGCAAGAAATTGAGTTTAAGCGCTATTTGTCTAGTATTAAGGCTCCCCATTTTGTGTTTTATGTGAAGGAAATTTTAGAAAAAAAGTATGGCCGAGAAATAGTCGAAAACGGAGGCCTGCAGATTTATACCACTTTGGATTTAGATGTGCAGAAAAAGGCGGAGGAAATTGTCCGTAAACAGTCCGTGGCCAACAAAAATTTTGGGGCGAATAATGCTGCCCTGGTTTCGGTGGAAGTTGCAACTGGAGCTATTAAGGCCATGGTAGGTTCCAAGGACTATTTTGATACAGAAATAGATGGTTCCGTGAATATTACGACCTCCAAACGTCAGCCCGGCTCTTCCTTTAAACCCGTGGTTTATGCGTCGGCATTTGCTCGTGGTTTGAATCCGGCCAATTATATTTTTGATGTCCCCATTAAACTAGGCGAAAATATTCCTAAAAACTTTGATGGGGAATTTATGGGTCCTATTAGTGTAAAAACCGCGCTCTCGCAATCGCGCAACATCCCAGCTATTAAGGCTTATTATGTGGGTGGAGAGCAGGAAGAGATTATTGGTCTAACTGAAAAACTGGGGATCCGTTCCCTAGATAGACGCTCCGACTATGGCTGGCCCTTGGCCTTAGGAACCGGGGAACTGCAAATGTTAGAACTGGCTCAAGCCTATAGTGTGTTTGCTAACAAGGGAAGCAAGGTGGCCGTTAATCCGATTCTAAAAATTACCGATAGGCAAGGGGAGGTCTTAGAAGATTATACCGAAAGCGAATTCAAGGGTGTGCAAGTTTTGTCTGAGGAAATTAGTTATTTGGTGAACAGCAGTCTGTCTGACCCGAAAGTGAAGTTGGGTAGGAAAATGAATTTAGAGGATGGTAGGGCGGTATCATCTAAAACAGGTACCAGCACCAAAAAAATTGGTGAAGTAGTTTATCCTTCCAATCTTTGGATGGCCGGCTGGACGCCAGATTATGTGACCATTGCCTGGGCCGGAAACAGTAATGGGGATAAAATGAGCTTAAACGCGACCGGTTACACTGGAGCTACTCCTATTTGGTATGATTTTATGAATGAGATTCACCAGGACGTAGCAAAATCTAGCTTCGAAAAACCTACCAGCTTGGAAAGTTTGCAGATTAGTAAGTTGTCTGGCCATTTACCTTCTAGCGTTACACCTCCGTCTCATTATGTGAGGGGAGACTTTATTAAGGAGTTTGTGCCTAGCCAAGTCGACCAGGCCTTTTCTAAAACCACCGTGGATTCTCGAAACTACAAGATGCCTACTAAATTTTGTCCGCAGGAATTTGTGAAGGCTATGAATTTTTGGGACTACAGAGTAGCCGAAAACTACACCCCAAGATTGCTGATGGACAGGCAGCAAGAAATTAAAGAGTGGTTTTTGAGTTTGGATAAACAGCAGGTTTTGAGCTTGAATTTAGGGGAAGATGTGGTGATAGGTCAGCCTATTAGCACGCCCTCTGAACTTTGTGATCCAAGGCTGGCCAGTAACACCCTAGCTGTGGAGATCACTAATTCCTTAGCTTTGCAAAACTTAAAATATGGCAAAAACCTTGTCCGAGCCCACGTGGTTTCGGGAGCTCCAATTGATAGGGTTGAGTTTCATATGAATGGCAAGGCTCATTTTATAGATAGGCAGGCCCCATTTGAGGGAAATGTACGTATTTCGAATTTCGTGAAATTAAACTCTGAATTACAAATTACGGTGAAAGCTTATGACGAAAATGGTTATAGCGCCAAAACCATACTAAACGGCGTTTTAAGTAATAGAGCGGCTGTACCCCAGACAGCACCGGCCGTAAACGACCTCTCTCCCGTTCCTGTTCCGGTTCCCGAACTGATGCCAGAGCTAATGCCGGATGATGAGCTGGTTGAGCTACTTAATAATTTGGATCAGGCCACTTTCGAAATCCAATAACTGGAACTTAATCTGTTTTTGCTGTAAATAGTCGTAAAAGTTTTGCATGGCGTCCTGGTGAGAAATCGCATTGTCTACGAGAAATATTCCGCCTTTTTTTAAGAAGGGGAAGCTGCTTAAGAAAATCTCTAGGCTTTGACTTTTAGTACAGTCTACAAAGACCATATCTAGATTTTCTAAATTCAAATATTGAAAACATTCTGGGGCGTGGTCCAAAATTGGCAGGGCATATTGGCTAACCTTGGCCTCTTCAAAGCTTTCTAGAGCTAGTTTGTGCCTTTGATAATTGGATTCTATGCTGATTAATTTTCCCTGAAACTGAGACAGGGCCCTAAGTAAATATAGGCTAGAAACGCCCGAGGAACTTCCGATTTCTAAGACTTTCTGGGCTTGTAGCTTGCTGGCGCACTGTTCTAGATATAGCCCGGTTTTTTCTCCTACTGGCCAAAAATTGCTTGCTGGGAGAGTATATAAATATTGAATACGCTTTTTAATTAGGTCCATGTTGCTTAAGGTAATTGATCAATTGAGTAATGGCTTTTCCTCTGTGTGAAATCTGGTTTTTTTCCTGCATGCTTAGGGCTGCAAAGGGTTTCGTGAAACCATCGGGAACAAAGATGCTAGACAGAGGAATTCCACTAATAATGGGAGCTAGGCAAGTCTTGGCGAGGGTGCCTTCAGAATATCCGGTAAAAAACAGGGTCTCCTGCTTGGATCTTAGACAAAGCACGGATACAAAGCGGGCGGCCCGATCTTTTTTGTCGGGGAACTGTTCCATGGCCTGCAGAAAATGTTCTAGCCATAGGTGGTCTGGGGCTTTTTCTCCTAAACCAAACCGGCGGGTTTGGACTCCGAGTTGGCCTTTTAAGGCCTCTATTTCGATGCCAGAGTCGTCGGCCAAAACATAGTCGTAGTTGGTGTTATCAAAATAATAAGTGGCCTTGGCCAGGGCATTATCCTGATAATTTTGGTGCGGCTCTTCTGGGCTTTTTAAATGAGCAATCTCCTTGGCTCCGTGGATCTCAAAATTGAATTCTGCTAGGGCTGCGCTAAATTCCGCACACTTACCCTGGTTTTGGCTGGCAATAAGTAGGCTAGAGCGCATTTCTTAGTTTATTACTGGTAAAAGCTGGACCTTAAAACGGTCGTTGAATTTTTGGATCTCGTTTCTATAGGCATCTAATAACGCAAAACTGAGTTTTTCTAGCTGAAATAGTTCGGCGAGCTTGATGGCAAACATAGGGTTTTGGCTCGCTACTGTCTGATGGGTATTAAGCTGCAGTAGCTGTAAATATTCTTTTAATAGTTCGCTCACGTTAATAATATCTGTATCGATTTTTTCCGGATTATTTTTGTAAAATTCATAATAAATCTCTAAATTATTTTTAGGATTTAAGCTTAGGGCCTGGGCGTACTGAGCGTTAGCAAATTGGACGGGCCAGTAATCTGGGTATTTTGCTAAATAGCTTGGCTGCTTGGAAAGTTCGGCGTATTGCATTTTAAAAGGCGCTAACTGGGCTAATTCGTGACTACGGGTGGAATCTGAGCCGCCTTCAACTTGCTTGATGTGATAATAGGAAATGGCCTGCAAAGCACTGACTACAAAGAGGATTAAGGCCAAATAAATTTGTACCAAATGAAAGGCGTGCAGGGGTTTTTTGGATAGATAAAAATCTGGTTTGGTAGAGAATTCAGAATTATGAAAGATTTGATAGTTTTGACTAAGCCCCAAGAGCGCAAATAGCGCCATACTCAGGCCTATGAAGTTCAAGTTATAGTCGAGCAGGTTATGGAGCAGAAAAGCGCTGAGAGAGGCAAATATAAGGAAATATGAGCTTCTTTCGGCTTCTTTGATCTGGGTAAAATGTTTGAGGCCGAGTATCCAGGCTGCAATTAGAAATAATCCAAAAACTATTGCCGTGGGCATTCCGTTCTCGCTACCTAGTTTGAGAAAAAGATTATGTGGGTGCTCGGAATTGGCCAGGAGTTTGGGTTGAAACCTAGGGTAAATATACTGAAAGCTGCCTGAGCCAAATCCAAATAGAGGTCTTTGGGCGATGATTTTTTGGGCTCCTTCATAAAAATCGAACCTTTCTATCAGGGAGTTTTTGGAGGATATTTCCTGGCTTTGCAGTCTTTCACTGGGTTCGTAGGCGTAGGGAGAAAGCTGATTGATTTGCATGGCCAATAGGGAGCTTATAAAAATTATCAGAACGCTAACTAGGCCAATTTTAAAAATTTTGGGAAAGGTTTTTCTGTTAATTAAAAAATAGGCGGCGATCATACCAATAAAAACTGCCAAGCTGATTAGTCCGGCTCTAGACCAGCTGAGTAAAAATAAAACCAGGTTGCTAGAAACTAAAATTTTATCCAGTAGGGTTTTTTTTTCTTCCCATTTGAACTGCAAAAGATAAAAGGGGATAAAAATTAGTAAAAAGGCCGCGAAGGCGTTGGGATAATTCGAGTAAGCTTGTTCTCCTAAGAAGAAGGGGGCTATCCGAGCGTACATCCCGCTGTCTATTTGTAAAATTCCAACTAGCAAAAAGGCTACAGATGCAATTCTAGCCAAAATTAGGTGTAGGCGGCTTTGGATGTTAAATTTGGATAAGTTGGCAAAGATAAAGTAGATTAAAAACCCTAAATTAAAGGTAATTAACTCCTTAAATCCGTGCGGGGTGGCCTTAAACAAAAAACTTAGATTGAAGAGGATGATAAAAAGAGTAAGTAGCTTTTCTACCAGGGTAAACTTTAGCTTTTGAAAGGGCTTGGTTAGGGCTTGCAAAATCAGTAAAAAGCTAATGCCTAAAGTCGTGAATATGTAGCTGTGCATGTTTAGCTTGTAAGCTTGAATGAGTAGTAAAAATAGAATCAGACCATAAGTTAGAAACTTGAGGTTTTTGCTTATACTTACAAACATAGGCTTTATTTTTTGGTTTATAGTGTTAATATACACATGTTGTAATAATAAATCTATGCTTTCTATTGGCGAACTCCGACCAGGTCAATACGTACTGGTTGACCAAGAACCCTTTGTGATACTCGATGCGGTGCACTCTAAGCAGGCGCGGGCTGGTGCTGTCTGCCGTACTAAAATTAAAAACTTAAAAACTGGCGTGGTGCTCAACAAAACCTTTCAAGGGAACGATAAGCTCAAGCCGGCAGATATTAGATATCAAAAATGTCAGTTCTTGTATGCGGATGCCGAGGGTTTTAATTTTATGAACCTAGAAAATTTTGAGCAATTCAATTTGTCAAGCGATTTAATAGCTGATCTAAAAAACTTTCTAAAAGAGGACTTAGAGGTGGATGCTTTGATGTTTGCTTCCCATCCTATAGGCATAAAACTCCCCCCAAAAGTGGTTTTAACCGTCACGCAGACTGATCC
>CAZFPD010000003.1:0-15569 GCA_964521035.1 uncultured Candidatus Peribacteria bacterium | reverse complement strand
GTAAAAGGCGATACTGTTTCTGGAGGAAGCAAGCCGGCTAGCCTGGAAACGGGATACGTGGTCTCTGTGCCCCTATTTATTAAGGAGGGACAAAAGATTAGAATTAACACTGAAAATGGGACATATGTCGAGCGGGTTTCCGAACAATAATTTGCAAAAGAAGACAAGTCGTTTTACATTTGATCTGTTACAAACGTTTTTTATTTATTTAACCAAATTAAAAAATGACTAAAAAATCATTAGCTTTACTAGCTTCCGTATTAATGCTGTCAGCATTAGTTTTATCTGGATGTTCTACGTCTACAGATCAAGCAGTTGAAGAAATTGTCGTAGAAGAATCTATGCCAGTTGAGGTTCAAGAGGATGAAATGGCAGCTGAAGAAGCTCCTGCAGCTGAAGAAGCTCCTGCAGCTGAAGAAGAAGCTGACGCTTCTGCGGAATAATCAAATTTTTTGATTCCTAAAAATCCCCCCCTTTTATAAGGGGGTTTTTAGTTTTTTACTAGCAGTAATTCCTGCCAACTACTATTGTAGTTGGGACTAGCATGTGTTTTTTGAGGCTGCCAGGTGCTGGTATTTAAGCCACAGGCTCCATAACGCAAAGTCTTGGCTCCGTGCTGCTTGTTGATTTGGTCTATCAAATGGCTGCTTTGAGAGTTACATTCGGTCTGAAATAAGCTGGACTGGGCTTGCTTGGGAATAATTTGATTGAGGCTGACTCCGGTTTTTTGGTAGGCTAGATTTTCTTGATAGATTGTTTTTAACATAGCCTTGGCCACTTTAATAAAATGGGCCGCGGAGTCGTGTGCAGTGCTAAAAACAGCCTGTTCCGATTTAAAATAATAAGGGCTGCGATTCCAGGGACTAGTTTGAATAAAAATACTGATGGAGCCTGCGACTGAGTTCTGGGCACGCAGTTTTTGGCTGGCAATTTCTATGTGGGAGGCGAGTGCCTGCTCCAGTAATGTAAGCTTTTCAATTTTTTGGGCAAAGGAAGCGGAGCTAATAATTTGTTTTTTAGGTTTAGGATTAGGCTTTATTTCTAAGCAGGCTAGGCCTCTGAGCTCGTATTGTAATCTAGATCCCGTGATTCCTAAATTTTTTTGTATGATGGAACTGTCAAATTTTTGTAATTCTAGGGCCGTATATATTCCTAGCGAATTCAATTTTTTTTGGTTTTGCTTGCCAACTCCCCAAATATCAGCGACTAAAACCCGCTCTAAAAGCTGTTGTTTTTGTTTGCTTTCCAAAGCCAAATAGTTAAAGATACCCTGGGATTTTTTAGCAAATAGGCCCGCGATTTTGGCCAAAGTTTTGTTGGGAGCTAGGCCTATGCTAATGGGTAGGCCTAGGTTTTGATAGATGAATTTTTGTATCTTGCATAGTTCATTTTCTATATTCTGGCTGGCAAGATGGGTGAGGTCCAAAAAAGCTTCGTCTATGGAATTTACCTCCATCTTGGCGGTGAAGTTTTTTAATAAATGCATAATACGCCTGGAGAAATCCTGATATAATCTAGTGTTACTGGAAAATATTTTCACCTTGTGCCTGTTGAGTATGTTTTTACAAAGATGTAGGGGAGTTCCCATTTTGATATTTAAGGCCTTCACCTCCTTAGATCTGGCTATAACGCAGCCATCATTACTGGATAAAACCACCACGGGCCTTTTTTTTAGGTGGGGCTGGAAAACCCTCTCGCAGGAGACAAAAAAGTTGTCGCAATCGACTAATGCAATTTTAGCTTTCATATTTTATGGGCGATGAATTACGCTGGTGACTACGCCCCAGACTTCAAAATCCTGATGGGACTGGATGCATAAAGATTGATGATTTGGACTTTCAGCTTTTAAAATTATTTGTCCCTTGTTTTTGACTAGTCTTTTCACGGTAAATTTTCCGTCAACAACGGCTAAAATTACGTCTTGGTCTTTGGCCTTTAGCGATCTATCGACAATCAAAATATCTCTAGGAAAAATGCCCGCCTCTACCATAGAGCGCCCCTCTACCCGAATAAAAAAGGTGGAGCTTTTGGACTTGATTAAAAATTCATTTAGATCTAAGTATTGCTCGATGGATTCATCGATGGGAGAAGGAAAACCCGCCTGAATAAAATCTCGATATAGGGGTATGGAGTAGTTCATATTAGAAAATTAGTGAGCTTACACTCACCATATTCCAAAGTTTGGCGCTTGTCAAATTTTTATTTTAAAAAAGGCTCCAGGCTTGAAACTGGCCACATAAATTTAGCAGACAAAATTTGGCTCTTCTGGGCTAGAATCAGCTTGATAGCTGTAAGAGTTCCAGTTGAATTTTTGCAGGGAAGCTAGGTCCTCAATACGCTCCTGGATGATAAAATCAGCCATGGCTCCCCGGGCTTTTTTAGCATAGATTGCGATGTTTTTTAAACTATTATCGGCCTGTTTTTTTAAAAACTTGGGCTTGATGACCGCTATGTTTAATTTGGGTAGGTTTAGGGCCTGGGAATATTCTAGTGAGGCTAGGTCTATAATATAATCGGGCTTGGCATCTTGGATCTTGCGACCGAGCTTTTCGCCCCAAAAATGGTATAAATTTGCCGCCTGTTCGATGCTTAGGGATGTTTTCATTTCTAACCTATAGGCTTGGATGAGATCTAGTGGCCTTAAAAGTCCGTATAGGCCAGAAATTATTCTTAAGTGCTGATTGGCATATAATAGGTCGTTTTGATTATAGGTGGCTAAATCAAAGGACCTATAAACGTCTCCCTGAAAGGCAAACAGGGCTGGCTTGGAGTTTTGGGAGCTAAAGGAAGGGGAGAATTTTTGAAAACGCTCAAAGTTAAGTTGGGCAATTTTTGGAGAAACTCCCATCAATTCTTGAATTTGCTGAACTTGGAAGTTTTTTAGTTTATGGACCAGTTTTTGGGTTTCTAGTAAAAAATCTGGTGTACTAAAGTCCATTTCTGGATAGTCTTGGCTGAAATCTTGGGTTTTAGAAGGGGATAACAAAATGAGAAACTGCTGTTTTTTGGTAGAGCTCTGCTGAGTTTTTTTCGATTTGCGTCTTTGGATCTTGGCAATTTTTTGCCCGATTTTAGAGTTCCTGCCCTGGGTTTTAAGTTCTATTAAGTCAATCATGCGCTGATAGGCTATTTTGCGATTGCGATGCAAGTCCCGCTGCTCCTGGCACTTCAGCACTAGGTTTAAGGGCTTGTAGCTTAGCTGTACACAGTTGGATGTTTTGTTGACTTTTTGTCCTCCTTTGCCTCCTCCTTGGATGTGTTTTTCCTCAAATGAATCTAGATTTAGGCCTAGTTTTTTTAATTTTTTTAAGTAATTTTGAGATAAAAAGTTTTTCATGTTTGAATTTTAAAAAAAATGTGTTATAATAATATGATGTAATTTAAGAATCATGAGAAAAAAAATAGTTTTGTCGCTGATTGTAATTCTTGCAATTGTACTTGTGATATTTGGCTATAATAATCTTAGCGGAAGTTTGGAATATAAAAAAGCCTTTAACCAGGATATACAAAACTACTGTGAAGATTTGCAAACCAAGGATCTTTTTTACCTAGATGGCACATTAATGGCTCTAGACCAAGAAGACCAGGCTGTGGTAGTTGATTTGGAACAGTTTGAAAATTGTAAAAATTATTTCCCAGCGGAATACATTTAAACCAGGTCAGTTTTTTAAAATATTACTAGTTAGTAAAAACCTCTTAAAACACTTTGTTTTAGGGGGTTTTTAGATAGATATCCTTTTCTGGTTAGCTGTTTAGGCTCAGCTAATTTACAATTAAAGAGTATTAATGGTTTATATGAGTGTTTTTGAAATAGATAAAGGCTTGCTAAGCGATCAATTTGAGGGAACTATTTAATAACTTGGCTTGATGGGGGTTTGCTGGTATGCTATCGGAGAGTATAGTTATGCATATGTTTTTAAAATCAAAATTTCCCTTTTTTAGGAAAAACAACTTTTGTTACCTAGATAATTCGGCTACTACTCAGGTTCCAGAAGCTGTGATTCGGGTTGTGAAGGACTCTTTATCTTTGAAAGGTAATCCGCATAGAGGCGCTCACCGATTAGCCACTAAAAATGCCGATTTAATAGAGGTGGCCCGTGCGAATATAGCGCGCTTTATTAACTGTAAGGCATCCGAATTGGTTTTTACTAGTAATACCACCGATTCTATTAACTTGGCCGTGGATGCTCTGTATCAGGAGATTCAGAAAGGGGACGAAATTATTGTTTCAGTGGCAGAGCATAATTCAAATTTGCTGCCTTTTGATAAATTATTAAAAAAGGGAGCTATCTTGAAAACTATAGCTGTAAAAAATGGGCTCATCGATGTTGAGGAATTGGAGCAAGCCTTGAGTTCTAGAACTCGCATTGTTTCTTTGCATCACTGTTCCAATGTGCTAGGGAATGTTAATCCCGTGGTAGAAATTGCTAAAATCATAAAGGGCTTTGATAGCCAGATTATTTTTATGTTGGATGGTGCTCAGGCGATTGCCCATGTACCAGTGGATCTTAAAAAGATTAACTGTGATTTTTATGCCTTTTCGGGACATAAAATGTATGGTCCAGACGGCATAGGTGGGCTTTTTGTGGCTGAAAGAGTTTGGCCTATGCTAAGCATGGTTCGTATGGGAGGAGGAACTATTTCTGATTTATCGATAGTGGCGGACCAGGGTAAAGATTCTTTGGTTATTGAAAAGCCAAACTCTCTGGCAGGACTGGAAGGTGGGACTCCAAATGTAGCTAATATTTTGGGCTTGTCGGAGGCAGTGAGTTTTATGAGAAGTCTGACTATACAAAAAATTCGCGAGCACGAATTGGATTTAACGGCATATCTAATTGAGAATTTGAATAAAATTGAGGGCATGCAGCTTTTTGGGCCAAAGGAATTAGCCCATAAAATTGGGGTGGTCTCTTTTAATATCGAAGGGATTGATATTCAAAAACTGGAGGCGCGTTTTAACAAAAAGAATATTTGTATACGTTCTGGTTCGCACTGTGCCTTTGCCTTGATCAATGAGCTTGGCACAGAAACAGTTAGAGTGAGTGTGGCCTGCTATACTGATCGCGCTGATTTAGACCAATTTTTGCAAGAACTCAATTATTTTATCAACAAAGAGAGAGGCCTCATAATTAATCCGGCCTTAGATCAATTTAAAGATTTTGTATACTATAAACGTGTTTTGCCGGTCAACACTCATCACCAAATTTTAACGGAGCTTTTTGCGGCTATTAATAACCCTGGCAAGGCTGAAGTCGTGATTATGGCCGGTCATTTTTTGGCTATTCCAGATAAGCAAAGTAATAGTTTTTATCCTAGCATTAAGTCCCTTTTGCCCAAACACCTACACTCTCTTTTAGATGAGTTTGGAATGACTAGCTTTCCGATAGTCACTTGGGAGCTGGGCTGTGAGATGGTGCGTATTTTAAAGTCTCGAGGTATTAGAGCGCGCCTTATGATAATTGCTAATGATACGACGGGCTTTAATGAACTTAAAGAGTCAGCAGTAAATACAAGTCAAAAAAACATGGTGGAATATAGGATGGAGTTTTTAAAAAGATTTGGCAATCAAACTATTTGTAAGCCTTATTTAGAGATTTTGACAGAAAATAAGTTGAGCTTGGATGATGTTATGCAGTTTGAAGAAGGCCAGTACTATACCCGCGAATCAACTTTACGGGGTAGGTTTAAAAAGTTTATCACAGAAAACAAAGATTTTTTTGATGGAATTATAAATTATACCACCAACCATCTGGGAAACATTGATTTGAATTTAAACTTATTAGATAATCAGGCCATAAAAACTTGTCGTTTTGATACCTTTAACTCCAAAACTGGCGGCAAATTTTGTATAGTCGAACTGGTGCAATTGATGGGGGAATTATTTGGAAAATCTCAAGAAGTGCACTATAACTATGTGCCAACTCCCATTTCAAATCCTAAATGTACTGCTCACGAAAAAGTTTTTGTGGCTCTGACTCCTGCCATGTGTAGCAATGCTGTAAACCAGGTTGGGGAACTCTATAATAAATTATATTTGCAAGAAAAAGGTGCTGGCTCTTTTAAGTTTTTTAATGTGCCCTTTGGTCCAAATGCTAAACAGTTCTTAGCTTCTGGCACTGATATGACTTATATTTCTGACAAGGATAATTTGTTAGAAATTGTGGTTGAAAAAGAACCGGGGTTTGCTGAGTTGTGGGGCTTAATTTCTTATCATTTACTATATAATATAGATGATTATTTGGATGATATTTTAGATTTATTCCAAAAAATAAAGGTCGATAAATCTTCTAAAATCTTGGATACCTGTGTGGGCGGAGGCTTTTTAACGACAGAATTAATAGAAAAAGGTTTTGATGTAACTGCAGCGGATATTAGTTCTGAAAACTCGCAGGTCTTTATAAATAAACTGGCGAAAAAGGGTTTGCAAGCTAAAGTCTTAGAATCAAGCTGGTTGGACCTGACAAAGCACTTTAAGCCAGAATCTTTTGATATCTTGTTTAATCGTGGCAACGTGATAATTTATGCTAATGGCGGTTGGAATCAGCGTACCGAAATCAACAGGGAAAATTCTATTAAAATGCTTCAAAAGACCTTCGAAATTTACTACGAGCTTTTAAAACCAGGCGGCTACTTGTATGTAGACAAGTATAAAGATACCGAGGTTCCAGCCAAGAAGGTGGTTGCAAAACTTAAGATTCAAGAGACCAAGAAGAAAAAAGATGTGGTTTTTTATGTAGAAAAAAGACCAGCAGAGCATTATAGATATGCAGCAGCTCTCTTACGAAATAAAGATGGTAAAGAGGAGGGTTTGCCGAATATGGCTTATGACTTAAGTGAGGAAGAAATGGAAGCCGTTTTGAAAGAGGTGGGCTTTAGTTATAAAAAATTAAAGCTAAAGTCCGAAAGGCACTTTGTGAGCTGGCTGGCTCAAAAATAAATTAATTTAATGTTATTTTGGTGGAGATGCCGGGAGTCGAACCCGGGTCTTTAAGTGGAAGCAATAAACGTCTACCCTGATAGTTTAATTTTTTGGGTTCGGATTTTTACTTTAAAATTAAACAAAACATAAAAATCTATAGCTTGAGATTTTGGTTAAAAGTTAAGCAGGCTGATAACCTATCCTCTAAATTGACCTAAGTGAGCGCGAGGAAAGCCCTCTTAAGTGCGCAGCCACATATAGGGCTGCTAAGCTAAGTTGTTAGAAAACTAGGCGTGACTTAAGGCTGGTTGACCAGCAAAAAGTGCTCGAGTGGCAGCTGCTAATGCAGCTAAACCGTTTTCTTCTTCTGTGTTAGCATTTGTTTTTGCATTGACGGATCTACCGGGGGACAATGCAACCCCGACAAGGCAATTTAGAACTTCTAATCACTCAAATCGAAAACCTAGTTCATCCCCAAAATGTAAAGGACCTACTCTTATTATAACTCAGTTTTGTTTTTCGTCAAGCTCTTTTCTGTAGAATTATGATGGTGGCCTGTAGGGCGAGTTCTTGTTTTATGAATTCGGCTATAGCCTTTCTAGATTTTGGAAATAGGGTGTAAAGGCGCTGTATTTCTTGGAGCGTGGCTTCTTGGATTAAGGCCTGGACTTGGTCTGAGCGACAATCAATGCTGGGGTTTTGGGCTTGTAGGTTTTGTAGAAACTCAAACCTTTTTAAGGCTTGCTGAGATTTTAATTGGGTGAGGAGGATTTTCTGAAAAAGTTCCAGGCTGACTTCTTGTAAAAGCTGCTCGAGGGGGGCGCCAAGTTCCTGTTCTACAATTTGCTTAATATATGGTCTATAGGCTGCTGGGAGTTTTAAGGCTTGCAGATAATCCTGGGTGCTTTGGATGGGGGGCTTTACTTCTATAATAGGGCTTGGTGCCTCACAAGCGCCCTGGGAAACCAGGAGCCCAGCGCTAAGAGTTAGGTTTTTTATTAGACTTGGAGCTTGCATAGTTTGAGGATAGTGCTTGTAGCGATTGTATCAATGATTCTATCCAGTGTACACCCAAATCGTTAATATAAATTTTTAGGTTCTCTGAAGAAATTTGCCACTTATTGTTGAATTCTAGCAAGCTCATGATGTTTTCTGGCTTAACGTTTTTGCTCATACTTAAAACTACTTGCTTTCCGAGCCTGGAATTTCCTAAATTTACCAGCTTGACGTTTTTGAGTTTGGCCTGTTTAGCTAGGATTTTAATGTGAATAATTTTGAACAAGTTATACACTTCGCTTGGGATTTTTCCGGCTTCTTCTTTTAAATCTTCTTCAATTTCCTTCAGATAACTTATTGAGTCGGCGGAGGATAATTTTTGATATAGGGAGATTTTATCCTTAGAATTGTTGATAAAGGAGTCGGGGATAAAGGCTGTGATTGGTAGTTCTATGGTGACTTCGGCCTCTTTTTCTTCTTCGGGCTTGGCTCCGGACTGTAGTTCTTCTACCGCCTTGTTTAACATTCTTAAGAAGTGGGCCACGCCAACTACATTCATGGCTCCAGATTGGGAGGCGCCCAGGATTTCGCCGGCTCCGCGTATTTCTAAATCTTTCATAGCTATCTGAAAGCCAGAGCCTAGCTCAGAAGCTTCTACGATGGCTCTCAAGCGCTTTTTGGCGTCTAACTTGAGTCTTTGTCCGTGATAGAGTAAAAAGGCGTAGGCTTGGGTTTTTCCGCGCCCGACTCTTCCTCTTAATTGATATAATTGGGAGAGCCCAAATTGTTCGGCTCGGTTGACTATTAAGGTGTTGGCATTGGGAAGGTCTATGCCATTTTCTATGATGGTTGAGCTAACCAAAACATCGTACTCTGCGTTTTTGAAGGCCATGATTCTTTTTTCTAAATCAGGAGGGTTGAGCTGGCCGTGGGCTACAACAAATTTTATGTGGGGCATCAGGCTTTTGAGTTTTTGGGCAAAACTTTCTATGGTTTGGACTCTATTGTGCAGGATGTAGATTTGGCCTTTTCTTTGAATTTCTTTTTCTATAGCTTCTTGCATGAGTCTTTCTGAATATTTGCGTACCTCCGTAATAATAGGTAGTCTGCCGTGAGGAGGGGTAGTGATGGTAGTGATGTCTCGGAGCTTGTGGAGGCAGATATTGAGAGTTCTGGGGATAGGGGTCGCGGTTAAAGTTAGTACGTCGATAGAGGCGCGGAGTTTTTTGAGTTTTTCCTTTTGCTCTACTCCAAAGCGCTGTTCTTCGTCTATGATTAGTAGGCCTAGATTTTTAAACTCTATATCGGCTTGCAATAATCTGTGGGTTCCGATGATGATGTCGATCTCTCCTTTTTTAAGCTTTTCTAGGATTTTTTTCTGTTCGCTTTTGTTTTTAAAACGCGAAAGTAATTCTATACGCACATTAAATTCTTGCATACGTTTTAGAAAGGATTTGTAGTGTTGGTCTGCTAAAATTGTGATAGGGGAGATAAAGGCGACCTGTTTTTGGTTGGTAAAGGCCTTGAAGGCGGCGCGCATGGCGACTTCGGTTTTTCCAAATCCTACGTCTCCACAAACTAGTCTGTCCATGGCTTGGTCGGATTCCATGTCTTTTTTTACATCGATAATGGCCTTGATTTGGCCGGGCGTTTCTTCGTAGGGGAAGGTCTCTTCAAATTGGTCTTGAATGTCCGTGTCTTTGCCAAAACTATGGCCTTTGGAAGCTTGTCTTTCGGCAAAAAGTTTGAGTAGCTCCTTGGCGATTTTTTGGGTTTCGCGATTGACTTTTCTTTGGACATTAGCCCATTCTGCACCTCCGAGCCGGGTAAGTTTTGGGGCGTCTTCTATGGAGCCTATATATTTGGATATACGGTCTGCCTGGTCAACAGGTACGAAGAGTTTGTCTCCTTGGGCATAAGCTAGCTCTATGTATTCCTTGGTGACTTCTTGCACTTTTCGGGTTTGCATACTAATAAAGCGTCCTATGCCGTGGTCAGCATGTACCACCAGATCAGAAACTTTTAAGGAAGTTAAAAGATCTAAATACACCTGCTGATTGTTTTTGATCTTTTTGCTCTTGCCTAAAACTCCTGGAATGTCTTTGTCTGTTAAAACTAGGGTTTGGCTAGGCGCGTGCGAAAAAGCGTTTGGGTAATAATCTTTTTCCTTTAATTCATGCAGGAATAATCCGGCGTGGGCCTTTTTGAGGTTGACTAGATTTTTTTCATATAGGACCTTGTGATCTTCTAAGATTTTTTCTATGGCTGGCAGGTTTTTACTGAGAATAATGACCTGATATTTTTGTTGTTTTTTTAGTTGGATGTCGGAAATAAAATCCGCACTGCTATGGTATTTTAAAACTGAAGCAAAGCCGGCGTGAAAGTGATTTTCGCTGTCTTCATTAAAGGACACCAAGGATAGTTTGTGGGGGCTGGCGCTTTTTTCTAGGAAGTTTTTGTATAGGTGAAATTCTTCTTCTATGATTTCTAGCTCTCCTTCGATATACAGGGTTTGGGGATGAAAAAGTTCAGATAATTTAAAGTCGCTTTTCCTTTTTAAAATTTTATAAATATGAACTTCAAATATGCTAGTAATACTTTTTTGGAAGTTTTTGTCACAAACTTCTATTTCTTGAATTTCTTCAAAGTCTATGTGTAGGCGAATAGGGTGATCAAAGTTTATGGGGAAGACGGTGATCATGTTGCCCCGACAATAGTATTGGCCCTGCGTGACTTCTATGGACTGCCCAATTTCATAGCCTAGTTCAATTAGGGTTTCGAAAATTTCGGTATTGTTAATCTTTTGGCCTTGTTTTAAAAGAAAGGAGTTGCTGAGCTCTTTTTTATCGTATCCTTTGCCTAGAGCATCTATGTAATTTGCTAAGAAAAGACCTTTTTCGCCTTGTTGAATTTTACAGATAAAGTTTAGGAGCTTTAGATTGTTTGCATGTTCTATAAAATGATCTTGGTGAGGATTGGGTTCTAGCTCTAATAAATGGATGGGAGTGTCTAGAAAAAGTTCTAGGTTTTTTAAGTGTTCTTGGAGGTCTCCATTAGCATTCACCATTAAGAAGAAGTTTTGAAACTTCTTGCTGCGAATCAAGTTGGCAATAGTAAAACACTTAGCGCTGATGTTGGCAAATCCAGAAATAGAAATATTTGTAAACTCTTCAAGCTGTTTTTTTAAGTCTGCTTGAAAGCTATGAGGCCAGTTTTGAATTAGGGAATTGATAAGCATTAAACTCTAAGGGGCATTATAATATATAAGAAATTTGGATTATTCGGCTCTGTGATTTTAATAGGGGTGTTTTTTTCGTTCATTAGTAAATTCACATCTTCCGAATTAATAACTCCCAGGATGTCGGCTAGATATTGAGAATTAATAGATACCGCGGCGCTGGGTCCTGTTTGGGCGATGGCTATTTCGCTTAGCTCCTGGCCTACTTTGGTCTGGTCTGATTTGATGATTAAAATTTGTTTTTCGGCTTCTGATTCAAGGTGGATGGAGTTGTTGGATTCTTTAGCAAACAAACTAACTCTTTTCAGACTGATTGCTAATTCCTCCTTGTCAATTGTGATTTGGGTATTGGCTTCTGTGGGAAGTATTTTGCTATATTCTGGATATTTTCCGTCTATTAGTCTAGATATTAGCTTTACCTCTTCGATTTCGAAACTAATTTGGTCTGCAGAGAGGAAAATTTTTATTTCGGAAGGAGTGATATTTTGAATTATGCTTTTGAGCTCTTGCATAGCTCTTTGGGGAATAATGGCCTGAAGGCTATTTTGCTCTGGGCTCTGGTTAGGGATCTTGTATTCGGAAAGTCGATAGGAGTCAGTAGCTGCAAATTTTAGGCTGTCTGAGCTAATTTCTAAAAATACTCCCGCTAAAACGGCTTGTGTTGTATTTGCAGAACAGGCGAAACTTGTGTAATTGAGGGCTTTTTGCAGTTCCATGGCAGGTACGCTTAATTGGGTTTGGGCTTCAATTTGGGGAATGTTTGGGTAGTCAAGGGCCGGGATGGTGTTGATTTGAGTGCTGGATTTGGAACTTTGGATGGAAAGAAGGTTGTTTTCTTGGCTTTCTAGGCTGAGGATTTCTTTTTTTAATAGGCTGATATAGGATTGGAGTAATTTGGCTGGTACTGTGACAGAGCCTTCTTGAATGACTTCGGCTTGGATGGGTAGGCTGATGGCTATTTCTAGGTTGGTGGCTGATAAAAGTAATTCTTGTTCCTTGGCTTGAAGGAGTAAATTGTTTAAAATCGGTAAAGTATTATTATTATTTACCGCTTTGGAAACTATATTTAAGGCTAGGTTTAAATCTTTTTGATTTACCTTGACGTGCATTGAGAGTGGTGAAATTTGTATATTTATATTAGTTTTTTTTAATAGAAAAGCAAGAAGAAAATCTGAGCTTTGGTTTGTGTATTAATGGGTTGTGATTATATATATATTTAATAAATTAAATTAGTAGTAGTAATAGTAGGGGCTTAGATTGTGTAAAAACTTTTGGTTGGCTTTTTGCTTTATTTAAAGCGGTGGTTGAAATTGGTGAGTTGGAGAGTTTTTTGAACAACTAGAGATAAAAGAAAGGTGACTGTTTAAAACTTTTGAGAGAAATGGTGAGTAAAATGAGTTAAAGCTGGATGTTTGTCTTAGAAATAAAAAATGTGGATGGTGTGTGAGTTTTAAACAATGAGAGAAGGAATATGTGCATAAGTTGTTTAAAAGAACTTGATTAATCGTTTAATTATGCAGGCGTATAGTCAAGTGACTGTTCAAAACTGAGGGGAGGAATTGCTTTTTAAATTCAGCTTTTACGAAACCAAGCCCTAAAGTTTTGCAGGCCTTTTACACTGAGGATAGGAGGTAGATGTTAATAAAGTTTTGCACATAGTTTTGTTGAAAACAAGAATTTGGAGGTTTTGCACAGGGTTTTGCACGGAGTTTTGCACAGGGGTGAGGGGGGGATTTTGTTTAAGCTAAGGAGAAAAAAACTTGTGCACAAGTTATGCACAAGTTTAATAATTAATTTACAGGTTTTTACAAATATGTTATGAGAGGAGATATAAGTGGTTTTCTTTGGATTTTATATAGCATTATTTTTTCTAAATGTTTTTTTAATCCTTTTTCTATGTCCTGTGGTTTGGGGTTGGTTTTTGGGTTGAGTTTGTTTTTTAAGAGTTTTTCTGTTTCTTTGATCAGGATTTTGATGAGCTTGTCACCTTCGTTCATATACATAAATCCGTGGGATTGGATCTGGACTTTTTCGAGGTGAAGATTTTTTTTGCGTAAGAAGGCTCGGATAATAATAACGCCATTTTGGGCCATAGACTGTCTTTCTGAAACGACGTGGGCCGCTATGGTGGAAAGTGTGTTAGATTGATTATCTACCATGACAAGAGAGCTGGGAACTGTATCTTTAGATACAAAGCAGCGTCCTTTGTGGAGCTCTATAATTTCTCCGTCGTTTAGCAAATAGGTGTTGGACGCTGGAATACCAAGGCTGATGGCTGCGTCTTTGAGTACGGAGCGGAAGTAATATTCTCCGTGTACAGGAATTAGGTATTTGGGTTTGATGTATTTTATCATGGTTTTGAGGTCTTCTAGGTTACCGTGTCCGGTAGTGTGCACGTCCATGTGTTTGTTGGTAATAACCTTGGCTCCCTTACGCACAATTTCGTTTAGAACACCAGTTACAGCTCGTTCGTTTCCTACAATAGGAGAGGAGGAGAATACCACGGTGTCGGAGGCGATAATTTTTAGATGCGCATGTTCGTTAAAGGCCATTCTGGTTAAGGCGGACAGGGCTTCTCCTTGACTTCCGGTAGTTAGGATTAGAGCGTTGGCTTTGTGTGACTCGGTGCCAGAGTTTTTTAGCGGTTTAATAATGTCTTTAGGGTATTTTAAATATCCTAGTTTACTGGCTATATCTATATTGTTTAACATAGATCTACCAGAGACAAATATTTTACGTTTGTGTTTTTGGGCTGAATTGATAATTTGTTGCATTCTTCCAACTAAAGAAGAGGTGCAGGCTATAATTAGGCGGCCCTGAGTTTGGCTAACAATGCCTTCTAGGGTTTCGCCTATAACTTTTTCGGATACTGTTTTGCCAGGCCGAGTGGAGTTGGTGGACTCACACAAGAGGGCTAGTACATTTTGATGTCCGAGTTTTTCTATGATGTCATAGTCTGCTTGTAGTCCATCGGCTGGAGTTTTATCAAATTTAAAGTCTCCGGTGTGAACCACTTTGCCTTCTGGGGTGTCTATGATAATACCACAGGAGTCGGAAATGGAATGGTTGACTCGAAAGAAAGTGATTTTAAAAACCCCCAAAGAAAAACTTTCTTTAGGTTTAACGGTAATTAGCTTGGTTGATTTTAGAAGCTTTCTTTCTTTAAGTTGTTTTTCGATAAACCCATTCGTTAATTTTAAACTGTAAAATTTAGGGTTATTGAGTTTGGGTGCAATATAAGAAATTGCTCCGATGTGGTCAAGGTGACCGTGCGTGATTAGAATACCACGTATTTTATGTTTGTTTTTTTCTAGATAGGTGCTGTCTGGGACTATATAGTCTACTCCTAACATATCTTCAGGAGGAAACATTAGGCCCATGTCTATGATGATAAGGTCATTTTTGTATTCTATACCCATCATGTTTTTGCCGCCAGTTTCGTCTAAGCCACCGAAAAAGATAAGTTTCACCTTGTTTGATACAAACTTTTGCTTAAAAAAGTTTTTGATAGGTGTTTTTTTCTTTTTGTTTTGCTTGGGAAGGCTGCTGAGCTGGTTGACGTTTTTTGCCAACCACTTATCTAGTATGTTTTCATTTTTGTTCATTTTTAATTTTCTATTTATTGTTAATGTTAATTTTTTCCAAAACTAGCTGGTTTTAGTTTTGGATTTTGTTATTTGTTAATTCTTTCAAAACTAGGGGTACAAAGTCTTGAAAGTCTTTATTTGGTTTTAATTTTGAGAAGTATGGTCCGTATTCACAGGCGGGAGAGAAAAGTATATTGCTTGGGGTTTGGGAGGTCTTTACAATTATCATAGCTTTTTTAAATGCAGATGTCAAATCTGGAAAGACGTCTAAGGTCATTTTTTGGCTTAATAATTCGCTAATAGGGCTTTTGATGGCTAGGGCTGTAATGTTTTTTTCTTGCAAAATAGCAATCAGTGGCTCTAGGTCGGCCTGTTTGGTAGCTCCTCCAAAGATTAGTATAGTTGTTTCTTTTTTTAAATAATTAAGAACTTGAATGGTAGAGTTGACGCTGGTGCCCTCTCTGTCGTTGTAGAACTTGATTTGATTGATAGACCCTATAAACTCAAAACGATCCTTAAGGGCTTGAATGCCGCTTAGAGATTGAAGAATTTCTTGTTTTTGGAAGCCTAGAGTTTGTAGGATTTGATAGGCCAAGTTATAGTTGCAGAGACTAAATTTGGGAAGGTGAGGAAGTAAGCCTTGGATTTCTGGGGAGTTTGGATAGTGAATTGTTTCGGCTTGAGTTTGAATGTTTTGAATTTCCGGAGGGAGAATTAGTTTGTCTTGTGAGTCTTGATCTTTAGTAATTTTGACTTTGGTTTGGAAGTAGTTTTCAAAGGACCCGTGCTCGTTGATGTGATTGGAGGTAATGTTGGTAATAGCTGCAAT
>CAZFPD010000002.1:19992-22933 GCA_964521035.1 uncultured Candidatus Peribacteria bacterium | reverse complement strand
GGCTGAGCCAGCAGATTTACAGTCTGCCCCGTTTGACCGCTTCGGTACCTACCCATATTTCTCATGGAGCCACCTGTCGGAGTCGAACCGACGACCGACCGCTTACAAGGCGGTTGCTCTACCAACTGAGCTAAGGTGGCCTATCTTTTTTTGCATAAGAAATATATTACTTTTTTACATTAAAGTCAAACTAAATTTTGTAAGCGCAGGCGCATATTAACGGCCTGATTGATAGCAGTTATATAGCTTCGCATACCGCCATGTTTGGCTTCTATTTCATCTATAAACCATTGGTTGGCCTCTTGCACATCAAAGCAAAATGGTGTGCAGCCCAGAGCTTGGAGTGTCCGGTCATCAAATAGAGAATAGGAATGTAAATCCTTGGCAGAGCTTGTGCTTGCAATAGTAATACTATTGCTTTTTAAAGGGGCAGGTTCTCCCCAGCTTGGCATCAGACCTCTAGCTAAAACAGGGCCCGTGCAGAGGGAAGACGGGAAGTCTTCTAGGTAGATCTCTTTGCTCTGCAAGACTCCAAGTTTATGCAAACGATCAATTAGATCCCTGCCAATTTCGTAAACGGCATCCAGGCCAAGTTCGTTTAATAAACTTCGGGTATCCTTATGTTGCTCTATGTGGGTGTTCATACTTTTAGGGTTAAAGTAAGTCCAGCATAACCCATTCCTAAAGGCATTCAAGGCTTTGAAATGCTTTTTAATTTGTATAAAAAAACTCTAAACTTCACACTTTAGCTAATTCCAAATCCAAGCCAGCAATATAAGCCAGAAGTTAAGTGAAATTTCTTAGAATCTATCGCCTTCGAAAAAGAGCACTAATTGCGAAAATCATAATCAAAGTCAAAACAATTGCGCTGGAGCTTGGAATATCAAATATGTAAGAACTTGATATGCCTATCCACACAGCCAAGACATTGAAAACACCACTGATGATTACGTTTTGAAAAAAACTTTTAGATACATTGCTAGCCGCCAGCACCGGAATAATTAACAGGGCCGTAATTAATAAACCGCCAATAACCTTGATAGATACAGCGATCGTCAAGGCACTAATTATGCTAAATAAAAAGGCAAAGCGCTCTGTATGCCTGTTCTGACTTTTGCTATATTCCAAATCAAAAATAATGCCCTGAAAAACTCTATAATACTTACACAAAACCAAAAACACTAAGGCTTGCACCGCGATTAAACTCAGTAGTTCAGAACTTGTGATAGTCAAAATCGAACCGAACAAGAGGCTTTCAAAGTTGATACTTTGGCCCACGGAAACATGGGCAAGCAAAAAGGCGAGGGCCAGGGAGCCCGTCAAAATTAAAACCGAAATCGCCTCTGTCGGACGCCTGTCGCCCCTGCTTAAAAACCAGAGACTAACGCTAGCTAGGACACAAACTATGACGGCTGTCCACAGAGGGCTAACTTGCAAACAAAGACCAAGGGCTACACCCATAATTGCAGTATGCGATAGCATGTCTGGCACGAGAGACTGCCGTTGGCCTACCAAGAAATTGCCTAAATAACTACAAACTATTCCGGTTATGGTTCCGGCAATTAATGCGAATTGTATAAATTCAAATTCTAAGTATTGCAACATGTTTAGGAGTTATGATGGTGATGAATCGGACGGGTACCCAAACGATTAGTCGAAACTTCACAAGGGATTTTACCCTTAGCAAAGTCCACTGGGTGGCAGCCAGTGTGAATCGTCTTATTTAAACACAGAACCTTGTGACATTTTTCAACCACATGGTCAATTTCGTGTGAAACAAACAGAATGGTTAAACCTAAATTCTTATTAAGTTTACCAAGCAGCTCGTAGAGTTTGATTTTGGTCTGGTAATCAACTCCCGAAAAGGGCTCGTCAAACAAGAGTATGTCTGGTTCGGACGCCAGGGATCTAGCAATGATCACCCTCTGTTTTTGTCCACCTGATAAATTATGAAAATTGTTATCCAGTAATTGGCTCTTGAGCCCTAGCCTAGACAGAGCCTTCTTCATGCTGGGTTCATCCAGGCCAGCGCAGCCTAGTTGCAGCACCTCTCTAACCGAAATCGGCATTAGTTCTGGCAAGTTATAGTGCTGTGGAACATAACCCAGCTTTAAGCCCGGGCTACTTTCTATCCGACCAGTATAATTTTGATTAATACCAAGTAAACATTTTAAAAGGGAGGTTTTCCCCGCTCCATTCGGCCCAATTAGACCCACGTAATCCCCTTTTTCTATACTAAAGTTTATGTTCACCAAGATGGGCTTAGCTATATTTAAATTTAAATTTTTGACTGTTAGGATTGGCATTCTAAAGCTTGTTTTAAGGAGTTGAGGTTGCTCTGCATGAGCTGGAAGTAGCTTTTATTAAAGGACTGTTCCAGGCTATAAACGGGCAAAGCCTTTAGGCCGGCTGCTTGCACGAGGGTGTGGGCATGTTCCCTGTGTTCGCCCTCCTCTACTAGTATAGTATTTAAGTTCTGCTCTTTTGCCAAGGAAATTAATCCAGACAAGCTTTTGGCAGAGACATGATCCTTAGGATTAGACCCCAGTACAGCCAGACTAGTAAAATTATAGTCGGAGGCTAAATGACCCAGAAAATCGTGCGAAAGCAGGACTTCTTTCCGTAGGCAGTTTTGTAAACCCGCTGCAAAATCCTGATCCAGCTCGCTCAATTTATGCTGAAGCTGAGCCGCCTGGCTTTGATAAAAATTAGTTTTTTGCGGGTCTAGGGGGATGATTTGCTCCAGGATTTGTTCGGTAAAAAACATCATATTACGTGGGCTCAGGTGGCTATGAGGGTCAGTAAATTGACCAATTTCAGCTCGCAGAGCCTGGTTGAGTTCGATACTATGCAAGTCTTTGGACTTGGTAAGGCTGGCGGCTAAGCCCTCAAAATTTGCATCCAAAAAGAAAAAGATTTCCGATTCAAGTAAGCCTTGAAC
>CAZFPD010000002.1:0-19982 GCA_964521035.1 uncultured Candidatus Peribacteria bacterium | reverse complement strand
CCAGCTGTATATGGTGCGCATCCTGATTGGCAGCAAGCTGCAGGACTTCAAATTCTGAACCTACTATATTCTCTAGCAAAAAGGCTAGGGGTGGCACACTGACACTGATGGTCCTTTGGCTACCCGGGGCAGAAGCTTGGTTGCTAGTTAGGTCAGGTTGGCTAGTAGTTGGGCTAGGCTGACAAGCACTCAAAATCATCCCCCCAACAATTATAGCAAAAATCTGTTTAATCTTCATAAAAAATTCATTAAATAACCTGGCAACTTCGGCACAACCCGTTCAGAAACAAGTCTGTTTTTCGAACATTTAGTCCTCTTCTTGCGATGGAATTACTTACATTGCTAGCCAGTTGAAACAAGGCGTGCTCATTCAGACACTCAACCAGCTTACATTGATCACAGGAAAAATGTAGGTGTTCATCCTGCACCTGCTCATAGTAGCAAATGCCATCAGCCAGCTTAAAACTTTGTACGCTTTTGGCTATTTGCAGTTTTTCCAGGTTCCTATATACGGTCGTTTTATTGAGTTTAGGGTTTTCCTGCAGCAGCAGAGTGTAGAGCTCAAGAGCAGACATAGACCGGCCTTCTTGATGAATCAGCCCCAATATTTGTCTACAAATTTTCATAAGCATAATCCTAAATCCTAGTCACTATAACCCTGAAGTCCAATAAATGCAAACCGTTTGCATATTATAGAGTACTTCAAGAAAGCAAGCCTTGAAACCAAGCCGTTTGACCTTTGTAAAAAAATACATATAATTACAGCGGATATTAATTTATGAGTATCAAATCACCATTATCTTCTTTAGCACATGCAGAAAACCCATTTGAACAGGCCCTAAATATTTTTGATGATATTTACGTCGTAACATATCATGATTTAGATTCAGGGATAGACAGCACCTGCGGAAAACTTTTGTTCAATCTAGCCTTGCAAAAAAAACTACAAGCCTATTTTGATCAGATTATGCAGAGTACTGGTCAAGAAGGTCGCAATATAATACGAGAGCTCATTAATCGATGGGAAATCCAGTCCTACACTGAAAACCTAGTTTTTGACCAGGATTTGAAGGCCCAAATTGACCTTCAGGATATTGACTGGAACTTATTAACCCAGCCAGAGTGCGAGCTTGTGCTCAAGCAACTTAGTATTTTCCAAAAGACAGATATTTTTCAGGACTTTCTCTACGACGCCCGACTTTCTAGAGCCTGCCCATTTTTACCTTTGTTAATCGATAACTTACTTGAGAACAATCTCAAACACTATTTTTTAGACATGATTTTTAGTGGCCCGCAAATCTTTTCTGATCAGTTTAATACCAAACTATATCAGTTTTTCCCCGTGCTGGCCTTATATTTATTAGAGCATCCAGACAGGGCGATTATCAAAATACGACAACCCAAACACTGGCACGCGATATTTTTTGTCAATTCCAAGCTGAGCATGAGTCAGTTTGATCAGGATTTAATCAGGAAGTCTGCAGACCAGGTAGCCAGGCGTAGCAATCCTATTGAGCTATTGTGTGAGGTATATCCGTGCTTTATATATTTGATATCCCCTCTGAATCAACTTTTAGACAGTGATTTATACGAAGACACTTTTAACTCTCACCCCACAAAAATTACCCGAGCAGAAGATTACAACAACTTATATGATTTTGTAGGCAAGCTATTGTTGGGATCGCAGTTCTCTCAAGATACAAGGGGAAAGCTTCTGTGCATAACTAACTCCAAACGTGTATTTGTAAATCAAACTAAATTTAAAAACGTCATTAAGTTAATCGCGCTTGCCCGCTCATCCATCCCAGTTTGTAATGTTATGGAAAGCGCTATCGCGCTGGTACCTCGGGAAGTCAAGGGGCGGCAGACCTATAGAATAGCCCAAGCATTTACAAAAATTATTAACATCTATGAGTTTCTAGAAAGAAAAACTATCGAGGCCGAAGAGGTTTTTCAAGCAGAAGTAGCAGACGCATTGGACCTTGCGGATATACAAAGTTTGCAAGCATTCACCTCTTTTTTGGAGGATAAGGAAATGGTGTTGTGTCGCAAGTATTTAGGTGTGGAAAAACTCCAAGCTCCAGCCCAGGTGGCCAGGCTGCAATCTGTTGTGCACCAAATGATATGTTTGGTGGGTTCTCTATCAATGACAGTTTCCTACGAGCTGCAAATTAGACTCAGGAACGCACTGCATGAATACGTGCAAACTGGTAAGAGTCAGTCTAAATGGTCTCGGCGAGGTTTTAAGGCAGATAGTTATGCAGCTTATCAAAACTACATGTCCGACTGGAAAAGCTGCACTAGTCTATCTAGAGGAAATTTTGCGGCCTATGAAAGTGATGATTTTTACCAAATCCTAAATGTAGGAGAAAGTCCAGTTTCCACCTGCTATTCCTGGAACAAGGGTATGTTCGCGGACCAACTAGTCTGCCTGTTAAGCAATGGCGATCGTAAGCCCCTCATGCTGGAACACGGGCAGCATTTAATAGCTCGTGCCCTGCTTTGTTTTGCCAACTACTCAACCGTTTGGAAGAAAAACGTTCCTTGCGTAAGTTTGGATAATTATTATGGTCCTAAAGAATGTTTTGAGTACCTTTTAGATTTAGCTTTTCAAAAATCCACTCAATTGGGCCTAAATTTAATAGTCTCCAGTGAGTATGTGTGCGCTCAAGCTTTGGTCCCAAGACCTTTCTGCGGCCATTCCTTCCAGCTATCTTCTCATGAATTTCATACAGGATTTACCAAAAAATTCTACTCCACATATAGTTTTACACTTTTACCACACGCAAATTTTAACATAGCCAATCCCCTCATCCCCTGTCACTCCGACGGGATCCTGTATGCACCCCTATTGGTAAGCCATAAACGTAGGCCTTAAATCTGCTAGACCTTTCGGTCTTTATGTTTTATGCTAAAGACATCTAAAGTTAATCCATGTATCAAAATCTTTTGAAGGCTCTGCAAGCAGTTGTCGCGACACTGACAGACAGCCCAGTTGAAATCCTATTAGAAAAGCCCAAAAACCCAGATCATGGAGATGTCGCTTGTCCTGTCGCTATGCGTCTGGCCAAACTTTTACAGCGCCCGCCTCTCGAAATTGCCAAGCAGATAGTGGACCATATAGAGCTCCCAGAAGATGTATTAGAATGTCATTTGCTGGCTCCCGGCTTTTTAAATTTCCGATTCCACGACCATGTGATTTTACAACACCTAGACCTGGATAGTCAGACGGTTAGACAGGCGATTACCCGGGACTATGGGCAAAAAGTCTCGCTCGAGCACACTGCTATCAATCCAAATAAACAGCCCCACGTTGGGCATCTGCGTAATGCCTGCATAGGAAAATCCATAGAACAGATTTTAGAATTGTTAGACTATGAGGTGCTCACCCTCTACTACCACAACGATATTGGTATGCAAATATCTTGTCTGGTTCTAGCCCTAGATGTTTATGATTATCAGCCTCAAGACTTTGAGACCAGCTCCGAATGGGCCTCTAAGGCTTATCAGCAAATCACTCAAGATCTTGCAGACAATCAAGACCTACAAGCCAGACAGCTGGCCATCCACAAGGCCATGATGGACCCCTACTCCAAGGAGTCAGACCGGGCCTACGAACTGACACTAGAAATATTGAAGAACATCTTCCAGATCCTCGCCAAACTCGGCATAGATTATGATCTAGTGATTTGTGAATCTAGTATAATAGACCACCATTTGTGGGAGGAAACATTTGGCATTTTAAAAGACAAAGATAGTTTTTATATGGAACAAACAGGCCCACGCAAGGGCTGTTACGTCATCGATATGCCAGATGAGCAGGAGGCAAAAGTTATTGTTAGATCCAACGGGATTCCAACCTACGCCGGCAATGACATCACCAATCATCTCTGGAAATTTGGCCTAGTCAACGACTTCAAGTATAAGCAAGTGGATTTTAAAACTCAGGACAAACCCTTGTTTATGACTTCCCATACTGGAGAGGCCCGACCTGGCTTTAATCAAGCAGACTCCATTATTAACGTTATAGATACCACCCAAACCTACCCCCAAGAAAGTGTGAAGCAGGCCTTTAGGGCCTTGGGTTATGCCGAAGTGGCCAAAAACTATCACCATATTAATTATGGCTTTGTACATCTATCCGCAGACACCGCCCGCTCTCTGGGCATAGAGCTGGAGGAGGGTGCCAAGCAGGTCAAAATTTCTGGCCGCAAAGGTAGCGTAGTTACGGTTAATCATTTGCTTAGTCTAATGACTAGTCAACTCAAATCTCAGTTTGGTGATTTTGAAGCCCTCCAGGCCGTTGCCGTCGGCGCCATTAAGTATGAAATGCTCAAGATAGACACTCTCAAAGATATGGTGTTTGATATAGATAGGGCTCTCGACATCAAGGGTAATAGCGGCACCTATTTGATGTACACCTACGCCCGCTCCCAGGGTATTTTACGCAAAGTCGACTCTGTACCGACTCCAGACAGAAAAATCCAAATGGAGCCCAAAGAAAGGGCCCTAGCGGGGAAAATTATGGAGCTGTCCGATGTGATTGCCAAGACCCACGACGCCCTCTCACCACACCTACTTTGCAATTACTTATATGAACTCTGCCAGGTCTACAATTCCTTTTATAACGACTGTCCAGTTTTAAACAATCCTCGCAGCGGACTGCGCATAGAACTAGTCAGTAAGTTTGCCAAAGCACTCCAGCAGGGGCTGGGGCTACTTGGAATTCAAAGCGTCGACACCATCTAGTAGAGTTGGATTTTTTTCACGCTGATCTTTTTTCCATTGTTAAAGATTTTGGCCACCTTGTGTATGTAGTCGGAAATATTGGTAGAGTAGATCTCAATTTGCCCATTTTTGCTGAGCTGAGTTTCAATTTTTGGATGCTTACGCAAATAAACCTGCAAGGATTCTGCCACCACCCGAGGTGAGTCTATCACAGAGACTTTTTCTCCCAAAATGGATTGAATCTCATCCAAAATAATCGGAAAGTGCGTACACCCAAGTATCATAGTATCTATATCTATATCCTGAAAGTGAGACAGGTATTTTTTAGCAACCATCTTAGTTTCAGCCAAAAACTCTGGCCCCTCCTCTATCATACTCACTAGCAGTTGAGCATCTTTTTTAAACAAATTGATGTCTGGATAGTCCGAGATAAAATAATCCTCAAACAAACTAGACTCGCAAGAGGCCCTGGTTGCCAGCAGGCCAATATTATTATTCTTGGTGAGCTTAGAGGCGTGCTCCACTAAGGGCACAGTCACGCCCAGTAACTTAAATTCATAATCTTGCAGCTCCCTATGGTAAGTGAGCTGTATATTGCGCAAAGCCAGATTGGAGGCGGTGTGGCAAGCCACTAAAATCAACTTACAACCCTTGGCACGCAAGACATTAATGGCCTCGAGGGTATATTGATGGACCTGCTCCTGGCTCTTAGACCCATAAGGTAGCCGGGCCTGATCACCAATGTACATATAGTCGTACTCGGGCATGAGATTCCGCACTCCATTTAAGATGGATAAACCTCCGACCCCAGAATCAAAAACTCCTATCATAAGTCTTTTTTAATATTAGCATGCACTTCGGCCAATAAGGCAGTTAGCACATTGTATGGAGAGACGCTCAAATAGTCAAGTTTTAATTCGTTTAAGCAAATTTCTGCTGAGACCGGGTCAAAGGCGTGTTCTCCACAAATTCCAATTGAAATGTCTGCTTTGGCGCCTCGTGCATTTTCTACCGCAATTTGCATGAGCCTTAAGACGGCCTTGGTGTCTAGCTCCATAAACGGGTCCTTATTGATTACACCCAGCTCCTTATATTTTTCTAGAAATTTAGCACTGTCATCCCGTGAGATACCCAGGGTCATTTGAGTTAGGTCATTGGACCCAAAACTCAAAAAGTCTGCTTCCACGGCAACTTCATGAGCTAGCAAACAGCTGCGCGGAGTCTCTAGCATTACGCCAATCTGGGCTTGGGAAACCAACGACTGCTTATGCTCATAGAGGATTTTTTGATACATGTCTTTAATCAGCAAAAACTCATTCAAATCAAACACAAAAGGCACCAGGATCTTTAGCTTGGGCACTATCCCCTTTTGGTTGCATTGAATAGTTGCCTGAATAATCGTTTCAATTAGCATTTGATATATTTCTGGAGTCACAACTCCCAGCCGAACGCCTCGAAAGCCGAGCATGGGATTGTGCTCTTTTAAATTTTGGATATTTTTCATCAAGGCCTGCTCAGATACGCCTAAGCTGCTAGCCGTTTGTTCTATAGCCTGTAAACTATTCGGCAAAAACTCGTGCAGTGGTGGGTCTAAAAGTCTGATTACGCAGTTTTTTTCATCTAATTCTAGCATGATGTTCTCAAAATCTGTGCGCAGCAGTTTGGCCAATTCGTCCAAGTGCGTAGTTTCTTGAGTTAAAATATACTTTTGGAAGAGCGTTAGTTTGGCAGGATCCAAAAACATGTGTTCGGTTCGGCACAAGCCTATCCCGTCAGCGCCAAATGCAAGGGCTGTCTGTATGTCTTTTTGCGTGTCCGCATTGGCATAAACTCTATTCTGACTATGTCGGGCCAGAATTTCTAAAAATAAATCTGCCTCCGGAAATGAAGCCGGGGCCTCCAAAATAATATTTCCTATCATAACATCGCCAGAGCTACCATCTATGGTAATTTCTGCGCCTTCCTCTAGTTCAAAGCCATTCTCAAAAATCACCTTAGAGTTTTCCGTGTCGATTTTAAAGTTTGCACTGCAGACACAAGTCTTGCCTAGAGAGCGAGCCACTACGGCCGCATGACTTGTAATCCCTCCCTTTTGGGTTAAAAGCCCGCTTGCTATTTGCATGCCTTCTATGTCTTCGGCCACCGTTTCAGGCCTGACAAAAATTACCGGCTGAGTCTTGGCGTACTCTATGGCCTTATCTAGGCTTAAAGCTATCACTCCCTTGGCTGCACCAAAACTCACGCCCAACCCCTGGCCAATTTTTTGTACCTTAGAGGCCTTACTAATTACCGGATGTAAGAGTTGTGGTAAGTCCTTGGGGTTGATACGCAAGAGCATTTCTTCTTCTGTGATTAAGCCAGCCTGAAAGAAGTCATGTGCAATTTTTATGGCCGCCTTAACTGTTCTTTTGCCGCTTCTAGTTTGCAAAATAAACAGCTTACCATCCTCGATAGTAAATTCTATGTCCTGCATGTCTCTAAATTCCTGTTCTAATTTTTGGCAGACATCCAGTAGCTCCTGGTAGAGTTCTGGGGATTCAGCTTGCAGTTCAGCCAGAGCGATAGGCTTATGGCTACCGTCTACTACATCTTCCCCTTGGGCGTTCCTTAGGAATTCTCCAAACAAAAGCTGTTCGCCTGAGTTTGGGTCTCTAGTGAAGCTGACTCCGGTAGCTGAATTTTGTCCCATATTACCAAATACCATTTCTTGCACAACTACAGCCGTACCTATCTTATGAGAGATGCCATAGTAATTGCGAAAAGCCACTGCTCTTTTATTGTTCCAGGAACGAAAAATAGCTCGCACCGCCTGGTTGAGCTGGTCGATGGGGTTATCTGGGAAATCATGCTGGGTTTGCTCTTTATACTCTAGCTTTAATAGCTGGCACAGCGTACGCATATCTTCAATTGCCAAGTCCTTGGTGCTGGCAATTTTCTTTTTTGCTAAATAATTGTCAATTTGCCTATCCAAATGGGATTTATCAATTTGGCCAACTATTTCACTAAACATACAAATAAAGCGTTGATAGCAATTGTAGGCAAACTTTGGCCTGAGAGTTTTTTCTCCTAGCGCCTGCACTACTTCGTCATTCAGTCCTAGGTTTAAAATAGTATCCATCATGCCTGGCATAGAGATAATAGAGCCAGAACGTACCGATAATAAAAGTGGGTTCTCTCTCCCACTTAATTTTTTAGCAGTTTTTTTCTCAATTTCTAAGATATTTTTTAACAATTCTCCTTGCAGATTTTCCGGCAGACTCATTTTATTCAAATACTGCCTACAAGTTTGCGTATTCACTACAAAGGCCTGAGGAACGGATAGGCCCATTTTCATCAAAATATCTAAGTTGTAGGCCTTAGAACCTACCTCGTCTTTAACTAATTCTTGCTTGCTACCTAGTTCGTAAATTAGATCCATGTGTGCTAGTTAAATTGTTTGCGGAGCTGATATAGGCTCTCCAGTCGTTTCAAGGCCACTATATAGGCTGCCTCGCGAAAAGTACAAGAGTATTTTTGTTTTTGGCTGACAACTTTGTCATAGGCCTCTATCATTAGGCCCTCTAGTTTCTGATAAACTTCTTCCTGACTAGTCTTAGCATTACTTAAGTTATTCACATATTCAAAGTAGCTTACGCTAACTCCTCCCGCATTCATTAGGATGTCTGGTAGTACACAGCAATCTTGCTCAGACAAAATAGCATCAGCCGCTGGCGTGATTGGACCATTGGCCAGCTCGACTATTAAGGGCGCCTTAATCTGTGAAGCGTTAGTCTGGGTGATCACATTTTCTAGGGCCGCCAAAATTAAGATGTCGCAGTCAGCTGCCAGGATTTCTGGATTAGTCATGCGCTTAGCCGTCTGACTATTCGCGGGACAGCTACCGACTGCCACTCCCTCCGCCTTACAGTTTACCAATTGGTCAAGTTCTAGCCCCTGCGAATTGTATAAGCCTCCTTGGGAATCTGAAACCCCAACAATGATAGCTCCTTTAGAGCTTAGGATTTGGGCGGCATGCTTGCCGGCATTACCAAAACCCTGGATGACTATTTTTTGTCCTTGCAGCTGCTTGTTTTGTTGTTGGAGGTGTTTTTCTAGCACTATGATACCGCCTAGAGCCGTGGCCTCCTGTCTTCCGGGAATACCTCCAAAATGTAGCGGTTTGCCTGTGAATGAACCTAGGTAGGAATTGCCCTTTAGCTTTATCATTTCGTCTGTGGCTATGGCCATGAGCCTGTCGTTGGTATACATGTCTGGAGCCAGGATGTCTATGTCTGGACCGATATTGTCCTGTATGGCATTTACAAACTTTCTCATGATCAATGCCTTGTCATCAAAATTATAGGCTTTGGGATCTAGTTTAATGCCTCCCTTACCTCCACCTAGCGGCAAGTTCGCTAGAGCAGTTTTGATGGTCATCCAGGCTCCTAGAGCTTTCACCTCATCCAGATCAAGCTCCTTAGCAAAGCGTAGGCCGCCCTTGTAAGGGCCGGCCAAGTTGTTGTGCTGCACCCGGAAAGCCTGAAAGTTATGAGTTTTACCATCGCTTAGCTTTACATCAAAGTGAATTTCATGTAGGTGTTGAGGCTTCGTGATAGAAGCCAAAAAAGCCTTATCAAACTGAGCTATCTGGCAGGCCTTTTCAACCTGAGTCTGAAAGTTCTTATACATAAAAAAAGGTTACTTGCACATATTAGTAACCTTTTCCCAAAAATTCAATCTTTTTTATTTTACCAAAGCCTATACCATGGCTTATTAGACTTTTCGGACTCGATTTTCAGCCTATTCTCAAGGGCGATAACCTTGCCTTGAAAGGAATCTATGAGTTTAAACAAACTTTCTTTTTCAGTTGAATGTTGCTTGATAAGGTGTCTAAGCGTATCATTAAATTCGACCGCAGCCTCAAAACCTTCGCTTTTACTGAGAGATTTGCTTTCTTGTGGAGTGTTTTTTTTGCTAGTGACCGCCTTTGTTGTTTTGGCACCCGTTTCCTTCTTGGCCTTGATAGGCTTTTGGCTTCTGGCAATATTATAAAACTCTACAAAGGAGCTCTCGTCTATTAAGTAGTTAAAACCTTGGGGTGTTTTATCCCTTCGGAATTTAACTTTCTTTGATTTAATCAGACGCCTCACTGTTTGAATAGATTTGCCAGAAAGCTCTGACGCATCCTTAATGGTTATGTAACATGTGCTCATAATTGTCAATTAACTTACTCTTATAATTTAATGTTTATTTTTTGACTAATCAACTTTAAGTTTAGATTTACACTTGCGAAAAATCACCTATATGCCTTGGGTTCAAAAAATGCTTTGGAACTTTTCAAAAAAAGTCTATTATTGTGGTGTAATCAATTTTATATGGAAATAGCACTATCCTGGGATCTATTTATTATATCGATCTTTACCCTAATTGTAGCCTATAGTTTTATAATAGGCATAGATAGAACCATTAAAACCGTTATAGCTACCTACTTAGGGCTGCTCACGGCAGACGGCCTGGTAAACATTATCGACACGCATATTTTGATTAATCAAAAGGTTATTCAGGGTTTTCAGTTTTTAGGTTACCAGGACCCTCAGGGTAATTTACTAATGTTTAAGGTGATTATATTTTTAGCCGTGGTAGTAATTTTAACTATCAAGGGAAATTTCAGCGTTTCATTAAAATCCGATCGTTTTAAGCTTTACAACCCTGTGTTTACTGGTCTATTTGGCGTACTGAATTCTGGACTGATAGTCTCTACTCTACTTTTATATTTAAGCGGCAACTCAATTATCGAGCCCCACTACGCCAACACTGAGGTTTTAGGCTTATATTCTAATTCCCACTATGTGCGAATTCTAGTTGATTATTATAGTTTCTGGTTCTCTTTACCAGTTTTATTAATTTTATTTCTCAGTATTTGGCCCGAAAAAAAAGCAACTTAGTTCTTGATTTTTCAAAATTTTATGATAAATTATTAGGGCTAACTTTACGGGTTGATAGCTCAGTCGGTAGAGCAACGGCCTTTTAAGCCGCTGGTCCTGGGTTCGAATCCCAGTCAACCCACCACCACAAAAAAAACTCACCAGGCTTGGTGAGTCTTTTTTAATCTATTTTATAGTTCTATTAAGGTGAAGTTACGGCCGTACCACCAGTTTGAGTAGGGGCCTTGAGTACAGTGTTCACTATCGCAAAGGAGGCCATGATAATAACGATACCAATAATGGCATTAATGATATTGGTTTTAGCCTTACCAGTTTGCTCTTCATCTACTGCAGAAGTCACATATAGGAAACCTGAATATATGATTACCAGCACACAAATAAAACCTAGAAATAACAACACGAAATTTAGGATGGTATTAATAAAGGATTTAATGTCTCCTTCCCCTCCAGTTTGCTGCTGGATTAAAGTTGGTGCGTCAGATGGCGAAATCAATGCCATGCTGCTAGGTGCGAATGCAAACACGCTAAGCGCTGCAATCATTAGTAAACTAGATACTAAGAATTTCCTCATATATTTTTGTTTTAAAGAATAGTTCTTATTATTATATCGGATTTTTCAGGATTTTGCAAATATAAAATGCACTTCTCTCTCAAGTCGCACTCCAAAGCGCTCTAAAACGGTCTTTTGGACCAGGTCCGCCAAGTCCACAATGTCCTGAAAACTGGCCTGATTAACATTCATAAAGAAGTTGGCGTGTTTTTCCGAGATTTGAGCCCCTCCTATTCGGTAGCCCTTGAGGCCACAGGCCTCTATTAGGCGACCGGCATGGTCCCCTTCGGGATTTTTAAAAAATGAACCTGTGGTCAGGCCTTTGGGCTGTTTTTGATCCCTTTCCTCTTTAATTGCCTGTAAATCATACCGTTTTTGCATTTTTTTCCTATCAAAGCTCACGGCCCAAATTAATTCGTTAGGCTTATTTTGCAAGCTGCTCTGCCTATAGCTGTAGTTAAAGTCCTGGCTACTCAAAAGGCTTTTTGCTAAGCCTTTTGTGAGTTTGATAAGTTCCACTTCCTTGACCATCGAGAGGGTTTCTAGCCCAAAGGCTCCCGCATTACCATAAGCTGCTCCGCCTATAGTGCCCGGAATAGTCATAAGCGGCTCTAGGCCTAGAATTTGGTGTTCCTTGCAGTAGCGGCTAAGTTCTACCCAGCTACAGCCAGCTTGGACCCTGAGCGAGTCTGCATCGTGGCTAATGTGCTTGTTTTGCATCCATAAAAACATCTTGTGAAAATGCGCGTCTTCAAAAACCACATTAGAGCCTCCCCCATGAATATACAGTGCTAAGCCACTTGTTTGAGCCTTTTGAACGGCCTCTTCCAGGTCCTCCAGACTTTTGATTATAGCCAGACATTCGCAGGTTCCACCTATTTTGAAGGTGGATATTTGGCTGAGGGCAAAGTTTTTAAAGTATTGCATTGCTTTAATATATGAAGTATTTTATATTTCTAATCCTACATTAAATCCCTCTTGTATGCAATTAGACCTTTCTCTAGAGTCGCCCGGCCCCTTGGGCCTGCCAGAGGTACTAGGAGATATCCTAGATATAAAAACTCTGGCTGCGCTGCAATCCTTATCAATTAGTTTAAAAACATATCAGGAGCCAGATATTAGCGATGATGATTTAGATCTTTTGTTCCTGTTTTTCCAGTCCTTTGTCAAAATATATCTTTTAGAACTCATAGATCAGCTGATAGAGTTCGTCTCTCCTGAGCAAAGAGATGCAAGTATGGAGCTTATTCGCCAATCACAGCTGTTTAGGTCTGAGCAAGTGGGTGCTGGGCTGGCTTATTTATCTCAAGTTACTCTTTCTAGCAGTTTTTTATCGCTAAATCCTAGTACACTAAGCTCATACGAAAGCCTGGTACGGGATTTGCAGGCGGGGAATGCGCCTCAGCTTTTAACTAGTTCTATGAATGCGGTACTTAGGAGTTTGACTGATATTTGCAAGCGGCTTGGCGACGATCGGGCTGATCACAACTTCTTAGCAGAGAATTTTTATGCAAAACTCTTAAAGCTCCCATATGAAATCATAGAGCAGAGGTATATGAGTTGCTGCCTCCTAGATCTAAAGGATTTTAAGAGTGCCTTGCAAACCCTAAGGCAAGTCAATCCCGTTAGAGCTTTTCAGTTATATCATTCCAGACTCAAGTCCGACAATAATTTCCATAATAATTCTATCCTAGAACAAGAAATGGTAGATTTACTGCTAGAATTAAGCCCAGAACAGGTCAGACAGACTCAGGTTCGGGGCCTGGGACTGCTGCATGATTTTATCTACGAGCTCAAAGAGCAGGGCTCAGACGAGGATGCGCAGGATGCTAGCTTCTTAGAGGAGGCTAGTCTCTTGGTGAAAATTGTGGCAGCCCTAAAAAGTCCCTTTGAACTTGCCCTGCTAGACTTTTTGGTTAAGCGAGGGCTAGAATTCAATGTGCAGCGATTTTTAGAATATGATTTGAGTATTCATAAGGCTTATAGTGGCCAAGAGCAGGGCTTGAACTTACTGCCCCAGATTCAAGATTTTCTAGAGTCAGACCGCGGGCAAATAACGGATTTTTTAAACAGTGCCTCCTTCAAGGAAGCCTTTTTAGCCCCCGACAATACAGCCTTTGCCCAGGTTATTAAGCAGCTCCTGCAGCGCAGGTGGTTTGCAGAAGGCGAGCAGCTGAATTTTCAGACTTTGTCTGTCTGCCTAGATTCTTATTTTAAACAGAAAAACTATTATATTACCCAGACCTTTTTGCTCCTGTTGGTTCGTCTTTTTCAAAGTCAGAGAACGCCGACTAAGAATCGCTTTTTACAGCTGGTCTTTAGCCGTTATACGCATAGCAAAAATAACGCCAAGATCTTTCGAAGAATTATAGTCCTACTAGCCCAGGTTTCCAATGAAAGAAGGCATGAGTTTGACCGCGCCCTTCACCAGTATTTAGGTGATATTGACGAAAACCAGGTACGCTCTCAGGCCTTAGGTGTCCTCGATACGGGGCAAGCCTTCTCCCTAAAAGCCTGTCTGGAAGAGCTAGAGCATCTAATTGTAGATGATGATATTAAAAGTTTGGCTAAGATTGAGTCCCCAGATCCAATTATAGACCAGCTAAAGGAGCAGGGATCTAAGAACCTGCTCTATATTCATAATTTGTTTCAAGCTGGCGAAAAGTATTTTGGCAAACGAACAGAGGTGTTTAGACAACTAATTGATCATGCTCTTTCAACGGAGAGTGCCGCCGAGACCAAGCACCAAGCTTTTCAAGATTTGAGCAGTCTAACTTCAGAAGCTTCGGGGGTGGCCCTCGGTTTTACCACCGATTATGGGGCTATCGTAAATGCCTCTTGTAACCCCTCTCCGACCTGTTTGTCTATTCACTCTGGAGATTTCCGGCACTGCCTTATTCCCCAAATCCTGGAGCCTGATATGGGGCTTTTAACGCTTTCTGACAGCAATAGCCAGACTTTGCTGGCTCGTAGCTCCGTCCAAATAGTAGAAATGCATGACAAGGAGGTTCTTCTGCTCAATCCCCTGTATGGGGAGGGAGACATGGAGCATTATATTGGCTGTTTTTTGCAATTTTTAGATCTGGTCCACGAACAGTCCCCTTTGGATCTTTTTATTGGTACGTTCAAAGACAGTCTGCAGAGGCATTGTATGAACCGCGACCCCCATTATGCGAATAAATTTCAGCATGGTGTAGAGTTGAGTTTTCGTAGTCATTTGATGGGATACCAGTGGGTAGACAACTGTAGTGTGGGCTTAATAAGCACTTTTCCGGGTCACAAGCCTGGTTCGGATGGTCCGCACTACGAAAAATGGCTACTGCAGGGCTTTTACAGGCAGGCCAAGTCCCCTGCTGTAGGGAATTTGAATAGCTAAAAATGGTCGGGGTTACAGGATTCGAACCTGTGGCCTCTCGGTCCCAAACCGAGCGCGCTGACCAACTGCGCTAAACCCCGACAGCCACCTCATTCTACTATTATTTTTTGAATTTGCAAGATGAGTTTAGAGACTTTTCATGATTAAATCCTCGTATCTTTCCATTTGGCGAGCCTGGGCTTCGGTTTGATGGTCTAGGCCCAAAACATGCAAAAAACCGTGTACAATCAAAAATAAGACCCTTTCATCTAGGCTAATTTCCATTTCCTCAGCCTGGCTCTGGGCCTTTTCCAAACAAATCAGTATTTCTCCCATGGCTTCCTGGGGCAAAAGCTTGGGCTGCTTTTCTATATAACTCCAGGACAAGACGTCGGTGGTCTGGTCTTTTTGTCTGTGTTGTTTGTTTAGCGCTCGCATTGTTTGCGCGTCAGGAAAGTTTAGCTGGATATCGTGATTCAAAAAGACTTCTAGAAATTCTGGCAATTCTTTTTTCAAAAAATTTGTCAGGCTGTCGTTAAGGTCTTTTCCCTTTATAAATGGGCAGTTAGGGGCTATTATCATGCTTGTCTTTATGTGTCTCTGACATGTCTCTTGTCACGTGTCGCTACTATATTAGCTTTTATTTGCAGCTTTGCAAGTTCTTTGTTATTATGGTCCTGACAGCTGTCCTGACGACTTCAGACATAGTCGGGAGACACCAAGCGACAAAAAGCGACAAAAAGCGACAAAAAGCGACACTATTAAACCCTCTGTCTCATGTCAAAATCTAGCAATCCTACCTATAATGTGTCTCGTTCCAACGCGGCGCGCCTGCTAAGCGTGTCAGTCAGAACTATAGATAGATACCTTAATCAAGGCAAAATCGACTATGTTAAAACCAAGGGGCGTACCTGGCTCAGTAAGGACGACGTCAAGCGACTCTTTGAGGACGAGCTAGCGACAGATCCACGCAAAAGACAGCAGTTTTATACCGAGACAGACAGAGACAAAACACAAGACAGACAGGCAGACAGACAGCCAGACAGACAGCCAGACAACAGGCCAGACAGACAGACAGACAGGCCACATGAAAGGCAGCATGAAAGGCCACAGTATGGCCAAGAGCCTAGGCAAAGTAGCCACACTCCCAAACAGGAAAGCCGCTCGGTAGTCAATTACCAGCAGAAAACCCTGGAATTGTCTGAGAGCCTAAATTTGGCCCGTAGGCAAACCTTTAAGCTCTCCAGGTACATAACGTATCTGCAGGGCAAAATCTCCCAAATGAAGCCAGTTGAGGACTATAACACCCTACAAACCAAGCTAAGTAGCACCAGTCGGGCCTACTCAGTCCATTTAAAAAACTTAGAAGTTTCTTACAGTTCCAAGCTCAAGCGAGTAAATCTAGACATACACCAAAAAGACAAGGAGATTGAGTCCGAAAAGCTCAATCGCTACGCCTTGATAGTCATCTTGGTTGTTGTGCTAGCTATGCAGCCTATTTTATGGCTTTTACTAAAGTAAAACTATAGTTCGTGATCCCCCGCTATTTTTTGCATATAGCCCAGAGTCAGCTCTACAAATTCTGCAATTGGCAGGCCTAGGTTTTCTTCGCAAGTATAAATCAGGCTACGGTCCACAGCGGCTGCAAAACTCTTGTCCTTGAGTTTTTTGGTCACGGATTTAACTTTGACATCGGCCATTTTTTTGGAGGGCCTAACCAGGGTCACGGCCACAATAATCCCGCAGAGCTCATCTACAGCAAAGAGAGCCTTTTTCATCATGTGGTCCAGGGCTAAGCCATGCTCAGAATAATGGGAGCGAATGGCTTCTGTAAAGGCAGGGGAGCCGCCTATCTCATTTAATATTTTGTCCAAAGTTGGTCCGCAGTGGGCCAGGGGATTATCACCCATAGTTTCATCCTCCGTGATAGACCAGTCCACATCGTGCATTAGGCCGCAAAGCCCCCAACTATCTATCTGGTCTTGGTAGTCAAAGTGCTCAGCCAAACCACGCATGGCCGCCTCCACAAAGTACAGGTGAGGCCTCAGCTTAGGGGAGACATACTTTTCAATTTGAGTAATGGCTTGTTCTCGGCTAAAACCTGGCTCTATGTGGGGATCCTTAGCCCCCTGATTGTTGGCATCTTGCCCTAGTTGAGCCATTAGCTCTCTTTCTTCAGCAGAGGCCTTAGTTAGAGGGAAAAGAACTACATCTCGCAAATTCTGCTGGTCGGTAATCAGGCACAAAAAGCGTTCTATGCCCATGCCCCAGCCGGCCATAGGCGGCATGCCGTGTTCCATGGCTTCTACAAAGGCAAAATCTATCATCATAGCCTCTGCATCCCCCTGTTTTTTGTAGCTGGCCTGCTGCATGAAGCGCTCCTTTTGATCTACTGGATCCACAAGCTCAGAATAGGCATTAATTATCTCCCAGGTGTTGGCTACTAGCTGAAATCTGTCTGTGATTCTTGGGTTTTCTGCATTCTTTCTGGCCAGAGGCGAAAGTTCTAAGGGGTGATTAACTAGGAAGATGGGTTGGATGATTTTGGGTCTAGAAACCTTTTTATACAGGGCATCAACCAGATTGCCATAAGCCAGGTCTGTAGCATCAGAGAGCTCTATTTTTTGCTTTTGGATAGCCTTTAATAGCTCAGCTGCATCAGAGAACTTATATATATCTATGCCGCAGTCCTCCAGTATCAAGTCTCGCATGGAAACCCTTCTAAAAGGCGGCGTGAAATCAATTTCTTGATCCTGATAAATCAGCTTAGTAGAGCCAGTTAGCTGGGTGAGGATTTCACTGATCATTTGCTCGGTAAAGTTCATTAAATCCTCGTAATTCCAGTAGGAAACATAAAACTCCAGCATGGTAAATTCCGGCAAATGACTAGGGTCTAGGCCCTCGTTTCTAAAGGTGCTGGCAAACTCATAAACCCGCTCAAAACCAGCAGCCACCGCCTTTTTAAGAGCGGTTTCACAGGCAATTCGCAGATAATAATTGCTCTTGGAGGCGTTATGGTAAGTGATAAAGGGGGTCGCCAGGGCTCCCGAAGCTGTATTCGATAGGATGGGGCTAGAGATCTCATAAAAATTATGCTTATTCAAGAAGTTACGTATGGCCTGCACAGTCAGAGTGACTGTTCTAAAGCGCTCAAAACTACTTCTGTCTGTAGTGGTTTGGAGGTATCTCTTACGGTATTGTAGCTCTGTATCAGTCATGCCATGCCATTTTTCTGGTAGGGGACGCAAAGCCTTGGAGGCAAGCTGAAAATCCATCACCATCAGAGTAATTTCCTCCTTGTGAGTTTTAAACAAACAGCCTTGAACCGCTATATAATCACCTAAATCTAGGAACTTCTTTGCAAAATCAAATTTGTCTTGCAGTACATCCTTCTGAAAGCAGATTTGGATTTCGCCTGACTCATCACGCAGCTTTGCAAAGCAGAGTTTGCCGTGTTCTCTAAACAAAAGCAGCCGGCCTGCCAGCGCTATATCACTGTGGTATTGGAGGTCTTTTACATCGGGTGCATCTGGCGTGTTGAGCAGGTTTTGGGCGTGGTGAGTTTGCTTTACTCGGTCTAAATATGGCTTAATCCCAAGCTTTCTAAGCTCTTGAACTTTAGATAATCGGTCTTGAAATTCCTTGGATTCTTGGCTCATATTTATAGTTTACATTGCCAAATAATACTATCTGTCAAACGATTCTTTGTCAATTTGAATTCATTTGCTTGCCATTGCTTGCAATACTTGATAAAGTGTAATGATTTAAAAATAACTTATGACGATTCTGCTACTGGCCATCCGCCAAAACAAGCTCTTTGTGATTCCTTTTGTGCTACTTATTATGTTTGGGATGGGCTTTGGTCAGCACTCTCTAGTGGGATTTTTGAATGCCCGCATAGTCAAGCATTGTGACAGTTCGGCCTGCGACATACTCAAGGCCCGCTTTCCCAATTATTATCAGCTAGAATCCAACCTCAAAGAGGGCGAAATCAACTACCTGCAGGGCAATCAAATCTGGATCTACGGCCAGGCGCCCCAGAGTGAGGGACAAGTCGAGATTTTGATGGTCCAGCCTAGCCAGAGTCAAAAATTAGAGCGTTTAGCATTGGATGCGCAGGGACGTTTTTATACTCTGTTGGATCTGCCTGCCACCAAGCAGAACTTTATTTTACAACTGCAAAGCCAGACCCAGTCCAAAAATTATCGGATACAAATCATAGATGCACCAGGTAATTTACCTAAACTAGTCAGTTTTTGTAAGCAAAAAATCAGCCAGGCCCAAATCCAAAACTCCTACTCCCAGCCCCTGCATTGCAAGAGGGAAGAGCTACAGATTCAGCTAGCCTCAGGCAATAGCGACTACTTCGAGGTCTTTTGGAATAGCGTCTTATATGGCAGCTTGGCACTAAATGATATCTCAGACCAGCGGCTGCTCATTAAGGCACCACAAAGTGTCAGCCAGCAGCTAGATGCCAGCAGCACCCACAAGGTGACTATCTTGCCTAAAGACTTCGTACAATTGTATGAGCCCTCACCCGAGGTAATTTACTACAATTTAGTTGAATAAATTGCTTAAGTTTGCTATAATATAGAGATTATATGAAGTTTATATGCCTTATAAGTCTCTCAGATTTCTCAAAAAACTGCTAATCCTAGCAATTTTCCTGGCTCCTAGCCTAGGTTTAGCCGACACCTATACGGTGACCGCCTTGTCTGACATCGAGGGAGAGTGTATTGAAGTCGAAGGCGAAGGCGAATATGAGTGTTCTTCTTTAAGAGCGGCCATTCTAGAGGCCAACGAGAACGATACGCAAGACACCATAACATTTTACCAAGGCTTAAATTTAACCGGACATTGCCATATTAGTGTTACGGATGTAACTGGTAACACTGTTGTCGATCCATTGCCAGATATTACACAACCACTCATAATTGATGGTAGCGTCGGTTCAGGCAAAGTGGGCTTGTGTGTTGATGCAGTTCCTGTTTCAGGGCAAAGTACTGCCATTGGTATAACTTTTGCAAATGGTTCTGAGAATTCCATTTTAAGAGACCTGGCCATTTCTACTTTTCAAACCCAGGTCAAAGTGGATGTAGGTTCTGGTACTAATACTAATGAAAAAATTGTGATTCAAGATTCTTATTTTGGGGTTGGGGCCGATGGCAACCAAAGCAGTTTTGAATATGATAACACAGACTCTTTTCAAACCACTGGGGTAGACATCAACAACACCGATTTTGTTGAATTAAAAGATTCTACTATTGCAGGACACGCTCTAAATGCGGCGGCAGTCACTGCAACCGTTTCAGACACTTACAATGTGAAAGTCTACAATTCAGAAAACATAGTTTTTAGTGATTTGATAGTAGGTACAACCAGCAACTATACTACCTTTGAAGAGCAGAAGTATGGCTTTTATTTA
>CAZFPD010000001.1:19114-32257 GCA_964521035.1 uncultured Candidatus Peribacteria bacterium | reverse complement strand
TCTGCAAGAGAAGCTGGCACCGGGCAGTGCTGCTCCAAAGCAGGACGGTAAAAGCGCAGGCGAGTTAAAGAAGAAAGCCAAGGCGCTATTCGAAGCTCCGAGATCAAGCAATATAACCAACGCAGAGCCAGAGACTCTCAAAATGGTATTGCGCGACGGACGAATCAAAACCCAAGACGCAGTTCGGGCTTTAACTACTCTAAAGGCCAAAGGCAGCTTTACAGACAGTGAAAGAACAGCACTCGAAAAAGCAATTGGGAAACTAAAAATGCTAAATCAAACCGCCAAATTGAAGACGCATGCAGAAGTCACAGAGATTAAGGCACCTAACTTCAAGGCGGCTCTAGGATTCACACAGATTACAGATAAAGTGGGTAAGCAGCAGCTATTTTAATAGCCACATTCTCTAGCTAAGTGCAACTGAAGACTTGCAAAAAATGCCTAAGTGTGCTATCTTATTGGTACCTATAAATTGTCTACTACTATGCCTTTAGATCAAGATCAAGTTAACAACGGCCTTAACCCGGAAACTACTCCAGCAAATCCAGAAGACAATACCGAGCCAGCCACCAGTAGTGTTTCAGATAAAATGGCCCAAAAACGCAGTAAAATTCTGGCCGCATTAGAGCCTGGACTGCGGTGTTTAAATAAGGATCTTAGCCAGAGGATGAAGGATCTCAGCGAGCAAGAAAAAACCATCAGTACAAGCTTAGAGGCAGCATTTAGCTCCCTGACAGCAGAAGAGAAGGAGCAATATTTTGACAATCTTAATCCAGACTCCCAACTGCCCGAAGGCGTAAATTTTGCGGACAATGACAAACCCAAGCTCCTAGATGATTTACAGAAGCTGATTCGCCTCAGAGTACAATTAGACGCGATGCTCTCAGAGGTAGAGCAGCTGTTTGCACAAGCAGAAAGGGATGCCAATAATAATTTATTCCAAGAAAGAGAACTAGATAAATTATCTAGACAGTTAAAGTTAACGCTACAAGTCGGCGCCAGCTTCACATCAACTAAAGGTGAAGATAGGTGTAGCATCAAAATAGCCGCAATCAAAGTCACAAAACAATCCTACGAAATACCTCTGCCCGAAGGCGGCAGCCGCACCTGCCAGGCCCCAATGTTAACCTTTGATACAGTTAAAACAAACCGATGGACTCAGCAAGAGAGTCGTTGTGAATACACACAGGCAGAATTTGTAAACGAACATGAGCGGCTGGGCCTCAAATCTAAGATTAACAGCCTTTCCGAGCTCAATCATCTACTCAATTTTCAATCATATGGCCAGACAATAGCCGCCAATATGCAACTGCGTTATATCCTGGGGGGAAATGAAGAAAAGCTCGTGACCATCAAGAGCGTGGACGAAGCCAATGCGGAGCTTATTGTAGAGCCGGCAGTACAAATAGGCGAGCAGGATGCAAAAACTAACCTGAGTTTTGCAGAATTACTAGACCTCAAGCACCGCTGCCAACTCGAACAGGACTTGTCCTTAGAGGAGGCCAAGCGCATTGCCAAAACTCATCATCAGCTCCATCAGAACACCTTAGCCCATGCAGGCCGGGAAGAATTTTTGTTCCAAAAAAACACCATCTTCCAACTGGGCAATTATTCCTTTCAGATCCTTGAGCTAGGCGAACAGGAGCTTAGTATTGCCAAAATAGACCAAAACCCAGATGCCGAAACTGCTAGAGCACCACAAGGAAAATCCTACTCCTATGCTAGAATTATCTTTCACCTCAAACATAGCAGCCTCCAAACTGTTCAGCCCGGTATGGATGATCAGCAAGCATCAAGCGCCGAGCTTACTGAGCCACCCAGCAACAAGCCGACTGATGAAAACCCAAACCAAGAACAAATGCACTTTGACCCCCTCAATTTAGGATCCATTTTTGAGCTCGAGACTCCAACCGCAATTGTCAAAAGACTACTGTCTGAATATGTAAACTTCGCGAGTGTAGCCTCCATACACCAGGTTTTCAGAAATATAGGCGAAGCAATTAAGGCCAAAGTAGATCGTCAAGAGAAAAAAGCCGGCTACGAATTAGGAAGTAACTTGCCAGGTACCGTAGGTTCAACCTCCAGGAGAGAAGCGCTCAGCGCTCTAGCTCAAAATGCCCAAGAATATCAGGAGAAAATCAAAAACAATGACATCGAAAGCCACTTTACAACCTTATATAGTCCAAAATTTGGCACAGGTAGTGAGGATCTATTTAAGGCTCAAGCTATCATAGAGATTTTAGTTAAGGAAGGATATATGCGCTTTGAAAGTCCTCAGCTCATTGCGCTGATTCCACGCCTTTTAAAACTCAATAAGCAGTCCGAGCCTCCAGTCACAGAAAAGTCTGGTAAGAAAGGGTCAACCTGGGTGATCCAAGCCTTAGGTATGATTTATGGTAAGCCCACAGCTGAAGGATGGCAAAGTTCGAATGAGCAGGCCTTTAATAGTAAAAAGTCAGAAGGTGTCAACCTAGCAGGATCCAAGTTAACCAACGTGAACAATCACTTACTAGTCGAACTCCACAACAGTTTAATTGATATTCAAAATGGCAACATTAGTGATACGACTCCACATCCGGCTCACCTTTTAGGATATTTGGACTGTCTAGTCGATAATACCTGCTGTAGTTTAGAGGACAAACTGTTTTATACCATAGCCTTCGCAGCAATTTCTTATTATGGAGATGACGCCATCATGCCTAATACCTTCCTGGCATCGGGAGCCGATTATGCCAAACATCCCTACTTTGGAGGGTTTTGGACCACCCTTGAATTATATGGAGTTTTATTTACCAAGTCAGATGCTGAGGAATTGTTTAAGAGATTTAGCTTCAAAGCTAACAAAGGCCAATCCAATGCCGAAGCTAGATATGATGTACAGGCCGTACGTGACTTCTTCTGGCCTAAATTGGGACTAAGTCAAAAAGCATCCCAAGACACTTACGAGCAAAACTGTGATAAGGATATAGCTAGCCACCACGAAAGGTTTAGGCACTTCACCTGCCTCAGATATAGTCTAAAAACGATCAAAGACCAAGTTATAGGAACCAGTAGTCCCACCGCCACAACCCTTCCAGCAATTCAACTTGGGCGTATGTGCATGGGATACGGTCAAGGTTTCGCAGAGATTGTTAAGGGTCTACAAAACAATGACATCAAAGAAGATGTCGCTGCCTATAACTTAAATCGTATGATTCCCGCCTGGTTTGCACTTGCCACCGCAGTAGAAGGGAGAAATGAAGGAGCGGAAAGAGTAAAATTTGATACCCAAGACTACAAGGAAAATGATGGGGACTGGATAGATCCAGCAGGATCCCCAGACAGTCACTTGTCAGCGGTGAATGAATTTCTAAGAGAATTATTTGCAGCATATCGGGTCCCCGAGGCACAGCTCAGATTATGGTTTGACAGGGAACATTCTCAAAGCAGCAGAGCTCGCAACAAGGAAGCTCATGATCCACAGATGCAGGAGTTCTTCAGCAAATATTCAGAAATCGCCCAGCGTTCAGACTTTATAGAAAAAGTGCAAGGGCTAGGCAGCGCTTCCGATTTGGGCTTCCGTAGACTCGGCTAAGAGGGCATGGCCTGGCAGCAAGCTGCCTAGGTCTTAGTGTCCGGTCTGAATTTCTTGCCTGAGCTGCTCAATAAACTTTAATAGCGGCATAGTTTCTTGCTCTCGGCTAGAATATTTGCGCACCGTAACTGTTTTTTCATTTTTTTCACTTTCTCCAATCACAATTTTATAGGGAACTTTTTGCTTTTCCGAAATACGAATATTTTTCCCAAGGGACTCTTGGCTATTCAGCTTTTCAGCCCGAATATCGGCGTCTATTAACTGTTTAAATACTTCGTCGGCATAGTCGTCAAACACCTCATTCACACTTACAATATCAACCTGTACCGGAGCCAGCCAAGCTGGGAGTGCTCCCCCGAAGTGTTCTATCATTACAGACATAAATCTTTCTAGTGATCCAGAAATTGCACGGTGTATCACCACCGGACGTTCTTTTTCGCCAGCCTCATTTACAAAGCTCAAGTCAAAGCGCTCTGGCAAGGTGAAGTCTAATTGAATAGTGGCCAGTTGCCATTCTCGGCCAATTGCATCCTTAAACATAAAGTCTAGTTTTGGTCCGTAAAAAGCCGCTTCATCTTCCATTCTTTCATAATTTAACCCCGCTTTTTTAGCTGCAGACTCCAGTGCTGCTTCGGAGCTATTCCAGATCTCTTCTGAGCCCAAAAATTTAGATTTATCTTCCCCACGCACCGAAAGTGAAACCCAGTAATTATCCAGCATGCCAACTCTTTCATAAAAAGTTTTGATAATATCTATGATGTCGAGAATTTCTGGTTCAATCTGATTCAAAGCACAAAACAAGTGACCGTCATCCATTGAAATCATTCTAACCCTGGAAAGCCCAGCCAATTGGCCCGATTTTTCATCGCGGTACACAGTTCCAGGACATTCAAAATAACGCACTGGCAGGTCTTTATAAGAACGAATCTGCGAATCAAAGATCTGCATATGGTGCGGGCAGTTCATTGGCTTCAAAATAAAGTCAGAATCCTTGCCCGTTACCTTAAATAAGTCATCTCCAAACTTTTCAGCGTGTCCGGATTTTTCATATAAATCAATCTTTGCGATATGAGGCGTTAAGATTTTAGAATAGCCCTTTGGCTTATGTAGCTCCCATAAATAATCCTGAATGGCATCTCTCACTATCATTCCGCGTGGCGTAAACATTGGCAGGCCAGGTCCAACCAGCTCGGAAATCACAAACAGATCTAGCTCCTTACCGAGTTTTCTATGGTCTCTTTTTTTGGCTTCGTCAAGCATTTTTAGGTGAGCTTGCAGCTCATCTTGGCTTTCAAAACACAGGACGTAAATCCGAGTCAGCATAGGCTGATTTTCGTCTCCTCTAAAGTAAGCTCCCGCAAATTTATCAACTTTAAACGCTCCAATATCTCCGGTGTGTTTGGTGTGGCCTCCTTCGCAGAGGTCTACAAATTTCACATCTGCATTTTGGGGTAAAATATTTTCGTAAAAGCTGACTTTGCTTTCACCCATTTCCTTGAGTTTGTCGACCTGGTCAACTTTATATACTTGCCCAAGTTCTTCGTAAAAACGCCGTGCCTCATCTATTTCCACCTCGCGACCTTGAAAGGTTTGCCTTTGGGCTGCAATTTTTTTCATTTTCTTTTCCAAAAGAGGAAGATCTTCTGGCACCAGAGGGCGCGGCAGGTCGAAATCATAAAAGAATCCGGTTTCGGTGGGAGGACCAAATGCTAATTTTGCCTCCGGAAACATATCTAAGACTGCTTGAGCTAGCACATGAGCTCCCGAATGGCGTAGACAGTACAATCTGTCTTTATTTTTACAATCTTTCGCCATATAATTCAATTAAAACACATATATGATACTTTTTAGACTTTAACAAAGCAAGCTTGTTTCTTTCAAACCTCAGCCTAAAAAATTTCCGCAACATTCACAGCTTGAATTTAGATCTCCAGCCAAAGCCTGGCCTGACTATTGTTCAAGGCCAGAATGCCCAGGGTAAAACTAACTTTCTCGAGGCAATTAGCCTCTTGTCTATTCCGCAGCCTTTAAGAGTTCGCTCTCTTGCCGACTGTGTTAGTAGCCAGGCAGCGTATTTTGATATACAGGCCCAGTTTCAGAATCACGAGGCCCTAAACGCCCTAGATGAAGTCTTTGAAAATTATAATCTCGCCAAAAGTCTGAGGCTGTTTTATGAATTAGCTCAACAAAAAGCCATGTTCAAAAACCAAGTCGCCATCCCAGCCAAAAATTTTGTAGGCCAGCTGAAAGTTGTCATTTTTACTCCCGAAGACATAGAGCTTTTATCGCACTCTCCAGGCAATAGACGCCGTTTCATTGATAGACTTTTGGTGCAAAGCCATAGCCAGTATTATAAGCAACTTGGCCAGTACAGCCGCGTCCTGAAAAGTCGGAATTTGATCCTCAAAGATCCGACTAATCACGCGACTATCCAAGCCTACGATCAGCTGCTCAGTCAGCACGCTTGTCAGGTCTGGGCTATGCGCCTAGAGTTTTACCAATTTTTAAGCGAGCAGCTAGCTTCAATTTATCAAAACATTAGCTCTTGCCAGTCCAAAATTAGAATTGACTTTAAGACCATTCAGGCCGAAAATTTACAGCCAGAGTATATTTTAGACAAATTAAAAGCAAATTTTCAGAGGGATCAAATTACCAAATACACCAACTTCGGACCGCACCGCGACGACTTTAGGATTAACATGGATGGACATAGTATCAAAGATTTTGGCTCCAGAGGGGAGCGGCGCAGTATGGTTATAGCTCTAAAAATCGCCGAGCTAGAGTTTCTCAAGAGCAAGTCCCTCTTCACGCCCATACTACTTTTAGACGACGTTTTTTCGGAACTAGATGCCACCCGACGTTATCAGCTTTTAGATCTGGCTCAAGGCTACCAAACCATTATTAGCACCGTGGAGACTACGTATTTTGCCAAGCTCGCAGCCGATAGCTATCAACTAGTCCAGCTTGAAAATGGCGCGCTTTTATGATATGATGATCAGAAGTAAATACATTGCATGGATGCCATCCAAATCGCATTATTATCCTGTGTTTTAAGTCTAATTCCAACTTTGATGTGGGCTGCTATTTTCTTATACAAGCATCAAGAAAAACATATTTTCTTAATCAAAACCTACGTTTATGGCGCCCTCATGGTGGTGCCCCTGATTGCATATCGCTATTTTTTCCAGATTTTCGAAAGTCCCACCATATTATTTGGCATAATTTCCAGCAGTGTACTGGTTTTGTTCTTGACGGTTGGCTTTCTAGAGGAGTATCTCAAGCATTTGGTGACCAAGGTGGTAGACCAAAAGGAGATCCAGTCCATAGATGATGCGATGGAGTTTAGTATAGTGGCTGCCTTAGGTTTTGCTTTTGCCGAAAACACCTTTTATTTTATTGAAGTTTACCAATCACTTGGCAAGGCCGTATTTTATCAGGCCATCGTCTTACGCTCCTTATTTGCGACCTTTGCTCACGTGTTTTTCTCCTGTATTTATGGTTATTATTACGGCAGAGAGTTATTTGCCGAGCAATTGTACTCCAGTATTCCCGCAGATGATACTCAGAAAAGATTGACCAAACGCATAGCCAAAATTCTCAATTGCCTCCATCCCAAGCAGGTCTTTAAAAAACAAATGCGCTTATATGGTCTCTTGTTAGCAGCCCTCACACACACCATGTACAATGTATTATTGGAATTAGATATCGTTAATTTCTTGATTCCATTTATAGGAATAGGATTTTACATAGTCTTAAAATTGATTTGGTCTCGCAAGAACCAAATCAAATATCAGGTTTCTAAGTAAAAAACCCCATAGCAATATATGAGGTTTTTACTAATTAGTTCGGTCAAAACTAAGCTACTTCTACTTCAGCTCCAGCTTCAGTTAGTTTAGCACTGACTTCATCAGCTTCTTCTTTGGACACACCTTCTTTTACCGCTTTAGGAGCACCATCTACTAAGTCTTTAGCTTCTTTCAAGCCTAGGCCTGTGATTTCACGTACTGCCTTAATTACAGCGATTTTTTGGCCGCCAGCGGCTTTAAGTGTAACGTTGAAGGAAGTTTTTTCCTCCGCAGCTTCACCGCCACCTCCACCTGGAGCAGCCATGGCAACTGGTGCCGCAGCCGATACTCCGAACTCGTCTTCCATAGCCTTAACTAAGTTAGCCAGTTCTAGAACCGGTAATTCCTTAACTAGATCCATGATTTGTTGAGCATTTTTACTCAAATCAATTGTTTTTGTTTCTTCAGACATTTTAAAATGTTAATAATTAATAATTTATTTTTTGTCAGCAATAGCCTGTAGCGTACCTACAAACTGCCGCATAACACCATGCAGAACTCCATGGAAGCCAGAAATTGGTGACTTCATAGATCCTACCAGTTTGGCATAAAGTTCCTCCTTAGATGGTATGGCAGCGTACTGTTCGGCGGTTTGCTTGTCGATCAGTTCGTCTTCCATTATCCCTCCGGTTAGGCTTAGGGCTTCAAATTTTTTAGACAAATCTTTGACTACCTTTGGTCCGGCGATTTCGTCTTCATAACTGAAAACTAAGCCAATTGGGCCTGGCAATAAATCGCTGTCCAGGTCTAAGTCCTTGACTTGCTTAGCTGCACGTCTAATGAGGGTTTTTTTCGCAACCTTACATTCTACGCCTTTTTCGCGCATTTGTGAGCGCACATCAGCCATTTGAGCCACAGACAAGCCCTTGTATTCTGTAAAAAATACGGACTTCGCCTCCTGAAACTTTTGCACCAAGTCCTGTAGAACTTGTTCCTTTTTTGCTTTTGTAATAGCCATATTGTGCAAAATTTAAAAAATACTAGAGACGTCGAGACTCTAATATAGAGATTACACCCAATTGCATCTCGGCAGGATTTTACAGTTTGAATCAAACACACCTACTGTCTACGACGTCAAAAGCAATTTACACTTTCCTTATCTGACTGTCAAGACTTTTTGTCTGAAAGCCCTAAACCAGTTGTATCTGCCTATCATTTGTGGTATAATTATTTGATATAAAAACGTTTATGCCAAATCATGAATTTCAGGATCTAGATCCCAAAAAACTACCACAGGACAAGATGAAAGACCTGTCAAGTGTAGAGGCTGGCGATTTAGGTGAATTGGAGGAGTCCTTATCACAGTCTATTTTGGCTACTGAAGAATTAGATGATAGCCAGGCTATGCTAGATAAAGCTCCAGATATAGCCGAACAAGACGCAGAAATTCAGGAGTTTTCCGAGCAACTTTACCAATCTAAGTTCAAAAAACTCAAAATAGCCTCGAGTGTCCTGTGTTTTAGTCTCCTGGCAGTCTTCTCTTTTAGTTGGCTCCAGGGCTCGAAACTCAATGCACGTTTGGAGTTAGTAGGCGTAGATCCTAGCACCCAGGTCAGCCAACTCCAAACCAATTTAGAAGCCGAAATCGTGACCCAGGGACTCCTGAACCAATCATTGCACTCCCAGATTGTGGCCTACAAAGCCAGTCAGTACTACAAAGATTATAAGAAGTTAAACTCGCCCCTCATCAACATGAAGGAAAAGCAAAACTTATACACGAGTCTCTTAGAACAGCAGATAGAAATCGGAAAACTAATGCAATCAATCAAAAACAACCTGAACCTAGCCCGCAGCTCCACCCTGGAGCAGAGCGTAAAAAGTGCCTATCAAGAATCCTTGCAAAACAAGCTACAGAAGTACCAAGGACAAGAAGTTAGTTTATTTTCTCCGGCTTATACTTATAGCAAGCTAAATCAGACTATGCAGGAAGGGGAATTAATCAAATTGTTAAATGAATATCCTGGCGACCAAGTAGCGCCAGACCAATTCTTGGCCTTTCTCAGAGCCTACTTCCAGCTGCATGCTGATTCATATTTGGACACTTTGGCCATGGTAGATCTGAGTAGTTTTTCCATCCTACACATGTTTAACGAGCTAGAAAAGGCTACCCAGGCTATCGATGCTAAGTTTTCGTTCTTTGGGAACCCAGACGCGCAAATCACTTATACCAATTACAATCTAAATCCAGAAAAACGGACTGTCTCTATTTCTACTTCAGTCAAAACTAAAGATCCCCAAACCTTTACCTTGCTCGCGCAGTTATATGAATCCCTCAGTGATTCCATACTTTTCGAACAGGCCACGCCCTCTAATTTAGCCAAAACTCAATCTGAGCAAGGTGTGTATTCTTCTTCTTTGAGCATTAATCTGAAACTTAACTCGAAATATTAATGAAAATTAGCCTAAGTTATAAATCTAAGTTTCGAATTTTACTAGGATCCACCCTAGTACTTTGTGCTATAGGAGTGCTTTGGGGCTTTAGCAAGTATAAAGGCAACCAAGACCTGCAGGGGAGTTTGGCTGCAGCCATTCAGTCCAAGCAAAATTCACAGGCGTTTTTAAACAAGCTGAATAGTAAAAATGCAGATTTGGTCGACGAACTCAAGGATCTCGTGCCCAAAGCCCTGGTCCACAATTTAGAAAGCCAAGCCTCTAAGCTAGAAGTTATTAAGAGTTTTGATAAAATTATTCAAAAGATATATGCGCAAGACCAAGTCAGTAGCCTGAACAATCTGAGTATTTCTGATGCCAGCCAGCATTTACCTGGCGTGAGTTCACGTAATATCAGTCTCAATCTAACTACTACCAAGGCTAGTTTATTCCAGCTGATCCAGATTTTAGAAAATAGCTACCTCGCCAATCCAGCCAGCACCTTCTTCTTAAGTATCAACGGCATTAATTTTAATCTCGCATCTAGCCAAAGCCAAACTCTGGATGTGAGCTTAAATTTGAAGTTATACAATCTGCAAAGTTTAGATCTAATCCCAGAAAATGAATAATCAGCCGAACAACATACAGGTTGTAGACGAAAAAGTTGATAAGCTGAAAATGCTCAAGAATTCAATTTTGTCATCCAATGTGCCTCAGCTAGTTATGTATGTAATCAGCTATGCACTAGACAAGCGCTCGTCTGATATTCATATTGAGCCTTTAGAAAACACAGTCCGGCTGCGCTACAGAGTGGATGGAGTATTAAGTGAAATTGTGGAATATCCAAACACCCTCCATGCCGCTGTAGTTTCGAGGATCAAAATCATGTCTAACCTAAAAATCGACGAAACTCGCGTGCCTCAAGACGGTAGAACCAACGTTACTACCAAGGAAAATTTAGAAATGGATTTACGTGTCTCTACCTTTCCTACAGTGAATGGAGAAAAGATAGTTATGCGTATCCAAGATAAGTCTCGCAAGATTCCGGGCTTTCAAGCATTGGGGATCAAGGGCACCGCGCTCGCTAAATTACACAAGGCCATCAGTATGCCAAACGGAATTATTCTCACCTCAGGCCCAACTGGTAGCGGTAAAACTACCACTTTGTATTCCTGCCTGCAAAAAATAAATCGGGAGGGAATCAACATTTTAACGATCGAAGATCCAGTCGAAATTCAAATGGACGGGCTCAGCCAGTCTCAGGTTAAGGCCGATATAGGTTACGTTTTTGCCAGCGGCCTGCGCTCCGCCCTACGTCAAGATCCGGATGTGATTATGGTGGGGGAGATTCGGGATCATGAAACTATAAATGTAGCCATTGAAGCCTCCTTAACCGGGCATCTGGTGTTTTCTACGATTCATACCAATTCCGCCATAGAAACTCTGACCCGTATTCAGAATATGGAGATCCCAAGCTACCTAATTGCCTCCAGTGTAGACACTATAGTTGCCCAGCGGCTAGTCAGGAAGTTGCACCCAAAATTACTGGTGCCAGACACGCCCAAGCCGCACATCATGAAGCAGGTTAAGGCTGCCATTGCTAAGCTTTCCGATGCCGAGAAGGCCGCCTATCCAGATCTGGACTTCGCTAATCCTAAGTTCTTTACTTTCGATCCTCGTTATCAAGAAAACCAGGCCTACTATGGCCGAGTTGGGTTATACGAAGTTTTACAAATGACTCCTAAGCTCAAAAATGCTCTGCTAGAAGGTCAAAACTCTCTAGATTTGCAGGCTACGGCTATAGATGAGGGCTTAGTAACCCTCGAGCAATCGGGTATCATTGCGGCCATGCAGGGCCTAACCACCCTAGATGAAGTCTACCGTGTAGCCCGCAACACATGATAGAAAAAAACCTAAATCCGTTTGCCGACTCCAAAAAGCCAGATGATAGTTTTGAAATGGAGCAGTCCACAGATCAATCTGAGGAAATATTTTTAAATATCAAAGCCGGCGCCAATCTCAAGCTAAATAAGCAGTTGCCTCCCAGCAATAAGCTTCAGGCCTTTTTGAGTTTGCTCAAGCAAACAGAGTTCAATTTTGCTAATGTTAAATTGCAGGATAAGGTTATTTTTTACGAACTCATGGCCACCATGCTCCAGGCCGGACTACCTATAGTCGAAGCCCTAGATATAGCTGGCGAACAAACTGCCAGCAAGCCACTGAGAAAAATTTTAGAGAAGGCCAATGTCGAAATAGAAATGGGTTCCTCCTTTTCACAGGCCCTCAAAAAACATCCCAAATCATTTCCGGAGGCCGAAACTGGAGTAATAGAATCCGGCGAGGCCACGGGTCAAATTGACAAAGTTTTTGGCAGACTCTCGCGCGAGATGGAAAAAAGCTATTTGATTCGCTCCAAGGTTAAGGGGGCTCTCATTTATCCCGCCGTGGTTTTGGTTTTTATAGTCGTCACGATTTACATTATGCTGGCCTTTGTTATTCCAGAAATGACCAAATTACTCGTCGAGGCTGGGCTAGAGTTGCCGCTTTTGACCAAGCTGGTGATAGGCTTGTCAGATTTCGTAGTTAACAATGGCTTTAGCCTGATTTTGGGCACAGCGCTGGGTGTCATAGCCTTTATTATCTTTAAGGCCAATCCTGCCGGCCGCTATATTTTGCATCAGATTATCCTAACTTTACCAATCTGCAAAAAGTTTTCTGCTTTCACTAACCAGGCCATCTTTGCCAGAAACTTATCCAGCCTAATGTCTGCTGGTGTGTCAATCACGCGCTCACTCAAAATTGCCGCCAAGGCCGTCACTAATGCCGTCTATAAAAAACACATTGAAGCGCTAGCCGAAGACGTTTCTCAAGGTATTTCCCTGGAAACCAGTCTCGCAAATAGCAAATATTTTTCTAAACTCACCTATAACTTGTTGGCAGTCGGAGAAAAAACAGCCCAGATTGATGATTTGGCAAGCAAGATCGCCGATTATTATGAGACCAAAGTTATAGATATGGCCGATAATCTTTCTAAGCTCTTGCAGCCAATAATTATCGCAGTAGTCGGGGCAATAGTCGCCGTCGTAGCTCTGGCCGTCATGCTCCCACTTAGCCAGCTAGTTGGTAATGTGGGCCAACTTTAGTAGACCAAGAAAACAAGCTAATTTTATGTAAACACCTTTTATTTGCGATTTCAAGCTGCATTGATGATACTTAAAGTAGTTTTTAACTATAAAGTATGAAAAAAGCATTTACATTAATCGAATTACTTGTTGTAGTCTCGATTATCGGCGTCCTCGCAGTAGCCTTAGTTCCAACCATAGGCTCCGCCCCAGCCAAAGCTCGAGACGCAGC
>CAZFPD010000001.1:0-19014 GCA_964521035.1 uncultured Candidatus Peribacteria bacterium | reverse complement strand
TACGCCGTTAAACGTTAATTAGCGAGCTTAACCTTATGATCAATTTGTCTCGGTTTAAGCCGCAAATTATTATTGCCGGAATGCTACTTGCTGTATATTTTATACAGCAAGTTTTTTATATTCCAGTTTCCTTAAATGCCAGCCTCCAGCTCTTTGCCAGCCAGCCCAAAGATTTTGTGGCCATCCTGGTAGAAAAGGAGCTGTATGAGGATGCCCAGAGCCACAGGGGCCTAGCCGATCAGTATCCCTCTTTGAGTTCTATGAGTCTGCGTGCCCGTATTCAAAGATACGCAGAAGACGTCAAGTCCAAGGTTCAGGCAGAGGAAATTGCTATCATGCCCATTCCCAAGGCGACCTCTGCTCTTAAAATTGCCAGTCTGCTCAAGCAGGCCTACTTCGGCAATTTTCAGCCCATGGCCAAGGCCAACCTCAAAGGAGTGGTGCTGATAGGTGATTTGGCCCTGCCTGTAGTTTCTGAGGCCAATCAAAATTTTCCCTCAGTTTATCCTTATACCGATTTTGTACAACCCAGAGTTATCTACGAGCCAAACCAGGGCGAGTTTCAAATTGATGCCGAAGTTAGCGATCCTACTCCAGAAATTTGGCACGGTCTGATTTCCTTTAAACAGGCCCGAGCTATGTACGCCAGTTATTTTGACAAAAATCATCTTTTTCACAGTGGCCATGCAGATTTTCAAAGTAGCAGCACGGACGGCTTTATGATCTCCGAACCCAACTTTGACGCCAAAATGCTCAACCAAGACCTGCTAAAAAGTTATGAAAAGTACAGACAGGTCGTCGGCCTGATAGTGCGCAACAAAATCAATGGCAAGTTGGCCCAAAGCCTCATGCAGGGAATGGAGGAGATAACTCTCCCAGGTGCACCCGAAGCCGCCGGCGTGCCCGTAGATCTATCGGCGAAGGCTATTATAGATAGCGCTGCAGTAGACCTATCCCAAGTATTTGCCAAGCAAATGGCCAAACATCAAGATGCTGCCCAAAATTTGGGTAGTTACTCGACTAGTCAACTGATTAGTCCATTTTCCTCCACGTTCAAGATGGAATACCTGGCGCAAAACTACCTGATGCAAATTAATGATATGGTGAAGGAGCAAATTCAGCAGATCGTAGAAACAGAGCAAGTACCTTTGGCTAAAGTCAAAAAAGCCAGCCTGGGTGGCACTATCACTTTTCGAGATGGCAGCACCCAAAACATTTCAACTAAGAAATTTTTAAACCATGGCCGACCGCAGGGTTTTATAGAATCCCTAGCCAACTCTATCCGGGCTATCACGGGTGTAGGCACGATTTTAGCTGGGCTCGAGGCTATTAGTCCCTACCCAGCTGAGCGCATAGTTTTGGAGGCCGAGGATCTATTTGACGAAATCGATGGTATCCGAGAAACGATCCATGAGTCCTACGAAGACGGGCATATACCTTATGTGTTTGGTAGGGATATCAACACTATTAGTCAGGCGTCCCAATGTCCTATTCATTTTGGTGGGGGACTCAAAAACCCCCTAGACAAAACTATTCGAGCTGACCGTACCCGCAAAACTGTCCAAGACGAAAACGGAAGATTGCTAGAGCAGTGCTTTCAATCTATTACTTTGGATGCAAATAACAAAATCAAACCTCGGGGTTTTGAGGATGGGGAAGGACACTTAAAAAAATATTGTTCCACTTTCAGTGCCAAAGCCCCTATGCACAGCCCAAGTATTTACGATAAGTTTGAGTTAGATTATCCTTCTCGGCTCACGCACGAGTCTTGCTACGCCTTTCGCACCGTGCCAACCTACGTGAACCTCAACAAGCAAGTATTAAGAGCTGATTTAAGCCGAGCTAATCAGGAGTTAGATACTGAAGACATTAGCCTGGGAGCCGGCCTCAGCCTAGCAACTGTTTTGAATAAACTAGAACATTATCCAGGGCTGGACTCTCGCGATTGGCACGCCTTTAGTTCTTATATCCTGGCCAATCCTGTCCAAAACAGCTTTAGCGTTCGGGATCCCCTGGGCCCAGACTCCGCCATCCAGTCAGTCACCTTAAGAGTCAATAAAGCCAATCTTAATAATCAAAAGATTCAGAGTACAATTTTTCACGATTTTCCTCGGCCAGAAACTGTAAAAACAGCTATTTTATCAGGTGCTATGGACCTGCCCTACGATCAAAAATCCTATTGGACCTTTGTCGACAAAAACGGACACAAGCAAGTGATTACCCTGCCAGACCCTTTTACGGCCGGCTCCTTTGAGGCCTATATGCAGGAGCTGCAAGAACTAGAAGCTAAATTCAGCTCTATTTCTCAGACCAATACTAATTATAGCAACAGTCTCCAAAACTTATTTCTGGCAGAGGAGAGCTTTGCTCAAGCCCAAGATCCTGATTCCAAATTGACCCAGGCCAAAATTACCAAGGCTCAGTATTTAATGGACTTTTTGGGTCTGAATTTAAATCAAAAATTCCAAAGAATCTTTCAGGACATCCAAGATCAATCCTTTGACAGAAGTTTGGTGCTAGACACCCCCGCCAAAATTGATATGGCCTTCATTACTGGTGATTTCCAAGACGGACAGCTCAGCTTTAACTATCCTAATATTTTTAACGATGTAGATAGGCAGATCCAAGACCTTTCCGCCCCGCAAGCCGACCAAGACCCAGACCGAGACGAGTCCGGCTGCCTACTTGGTGCCCGCAGTGACCGCTGCCTATTTGATTTAGAAGAGTTAGAATCGCCTTATTTTCAAGAGTATCTTCCCAAGTGGCAGGACGAACAAACCGAGAAGATATCAGGCTTTCTCGACTTTATCACACCCTCTTTCCCAAGTTTTTTAGAGACGCATCCCATCATTAAAAATCCGCTGGGCAAGATAGAGTTTCATCCGGCCGATCTTTTAATGCAGGGCAGGCAGGAAAGCATAGAATTAAAGGCTCTGGATCTAAACGACGTGGCAATTTATGCTCCAGAAGGAGAGTTTACGGTCACGGTCAGTGGGCCAGCCGAAATCACTTTAGACCCAGAGTTTCAAATCGACACAAATCAATATCGCCTCCAATTCGACAATTCCAGCTTTTTCCTACCCCTAAATTTCACTGGCTCCGGCCAGGTACGACTCACTGTAACCAACGAGTCCAATCAACAGAAAAAGACGTTTAGCCAAGACCTCACGGTCTATCCACAGCTCAATGTTAGCCTCTCTCAGGCCCAAATCAGCACCTCTGCCAGCCAACCCCAAACTCTGGAAGTCCAAGTGGAAGTCTTGGATCCAGATGGTCAGGCTCTCAATCTCCCAGCTCCTAGCCTGGAGGTACAGGGAGATAAGATTGTTGAGGCCCAGGTCCAAAACCCTGAAAAGGCCCTTTCCCACACCATTAGCGTGCAAACTCATCGCCGCGGAGGCCGGGCCAATTTACTGATTGATTACCAAGGCCTACAAACCAGCCTGCCGGTGAACGTGGAGTTCTTACCAGCTACTAGCCTCAAGATCCTCGACCAAAACATATCGGCTCTACCCTCAGACGAACAATATTTAGCCAAGGTCCAGGCCCTAGACGCATATGGCCAGCCGACAGAGGTGGTTCCTGAAATTACTATGACTAATCTGAATCCCCAAAAAATCCGGCTACTCGGCCAGCGCCTAACTTTTGACAAATCCCGGGCCCAGCTCCGCTTTAAAGTCCTGGGTCAGCCTAGCGGCCAGGCTTATATCAAATTTACGTTTAATAATTATGAAAACTACTTAAAAATAAATTTAGATTCACCTCTCAAACTGCTCTCCCCGAGTTTTAAGTCCAATGTATTAAGCTACAACTTTGCCACAGACCTCAATTTGCTAGACCAAAACTTCACCTATAATCTATTAAACAATGGTCGTACACAGGCCATGCACATCCTCACTAAGAATCTAACTCAAAGCACAAAAGCACTGACTATTAGCCCTCAAGGAGCCATAATGAATCTGAATCCAAGTTTTCAGCTAGAATCCAGCCTGCAAGACGGTCAGCTGCAAACTCGCATCCTAGATAGTAAGAACTTTGAGATCAGCAAGCTCCGCGCCGATCTGAGTCAGCTAAACTTTAGTTTGCAGGACCAGGACCCCAAATTATCTCACATCTCCAACCTACATCCCTTCACGGAACTCAGCCAGCAGAGGATTTTATTTAAGCAGGAACCTGTATTCAACCTCAACAATAAGCAGGCTCATCCTAGTCTCAAGCTGCAGCACAAGGTGGATGAACAGAACCTAGTTATAGACCTCATGCTCGGGCAGGAGCGCGTAGCGAGCTTAAATGTGCTAGATCTAGCTCCCGAGGACTTTATGCTCCAACCAAATTACCAAAATTCCGACTTTAAATTTCAAGTTGTTTACCAGGGGATAGACACCCACCAAAGCCAAGTCTTTCAATTTGTGAGTTCAGCAGATACCGCCATCCAACCCGAGGTACTAAGAGCAGAGAATCGCTTCAATCAAGAACTCACTGGCCTCAATGAGTCAGACAAAAGTAGCTTCCTATTTGCGGCTGGATCTTCTATATCCGAAAGTTTCCGCCCTTATTTGGCCGATGCAGGACTGATCCTGGGCGATCCGACCATAGCCCGTAGCCCAGTGGCCTCCCAAGAATTATCCAAATTCAAATTCAATAAGACCATAGGAGAATTTCAGGCTAGACTAGACGCCAAACCCAGCGCCATGGTCTCCGCCGGAGATCTAATCATTATTAGTGACTTAGCTGGCAATATTTCAGTTTACAATAGTCGCAAACAAAGCTTTCAAAAAAACCTGCTCAAAACCCACGCGAACATACTTGATATTCAGCCCTTTAAAATACAAAATCAAGATCGCTTTTTGATCCTAACCGACGCCGAATGCCATATTCAAGATGCCTGCTTGCTAGTATTTGACCCGAAAAAGCCGGAACAAAAGCTAAATACCCTCAAGCTTCCTTCCAAGGCCAAGCCCAAAAAAATTATGATAGGCCAAGCCAATGCAGATCGGCTAGATGATTTGTTTATCCTAGCTGAAGACAACTCTATTTATCTGAGTTTAGGGCAAACCAACAATTTTCAGCGCGTGGTCAAAATAGGCTCTGCCAAAAGGCAAATACCTGCCAATGGCCTAGATCTTAGTCAGCATATTTATTTCGAAAAAAACAATCAAGCTCCCAAGATTCCCAACCCCATCCTACCCATTACAGGCCTCAATCAATTCCAGGGTAGCTTCTTCAAATATAAAGACGCCAACGGAGGCTATCTAGCAGACCAAGACCTAATAAGTCTGAGTATTCAACTGAATAATCGTACGGATAGTCGCAATAATTTTCAAATTAGTATACCCACATACCTCCAGCCCTTTGACCTGCCTGCAAATATCACGGTCAAAAACCGCAAAATCAACCTGAGCCTGAACCCAAATCAGAGCCGAACTCTCAGACTCACAGCCAGGTATGACTTTGGCAGCGATCAAGCGCCACGCGTATTTTTAGTCCAAAATACCCAAAGTCCAGTCGCCGATAATTTATCAGATGTCCAGATCAGCCTAGATACAGATTCCATCATTTTTTATAATTCGAATTTAAATCGAAATCGGATCTCCTATCAAAGGCAGATTTTAAATAGCCCAGCCCCAAACCTAGAAGCGGAGCCAGAGGAAGCCCCAGTGCTAGGCCAACTAGAGTCGCTTTTAAAGGCTGAATCCGAGGAGGACAAAAAAGAAGCCGCCCATCAAAGCCTACTCCTTATGGCCAATAGTGATGGGGATGGAGATGGCTTTCCAGACATGTATGACTCCGCCACCAACAAATTATCCAACACAGCCAAGAGCATCGAAAAAGCCATTAAAAAATATCAGTGCTCCGGTGGCTGCCTAGCTATTCCAGTCAATCAGTCCTTTTTAACACCACTCACTCCAGCTGATCCGGGCTTTCCAATTCTGGGAATTTCCCTGGTCACACCTTGGGTCACTTCGGGCCCCTCCGCCGCCTTGATGCCTTTGCATTTTTACCTTTCACCGACCCTAACCGGAGAGCTATATACCGCCGTCTGTGCAGGAGTATATCCAGCATCATGGTGCCTACCCTTTAAGGTGGCCGACCTTGGTAATCTATGCAAGAAAATCAACCAAAAGCTCATGAAGCTCATGAGCAAGGGAGTAGACATTGCCGCCTCCAAGATTAATGAGTATTCCGGCAGTGTCATCAGCCTCGGAGCCAGCGAAACCAATCTGCCACGGCCCAACACTGGCATCATTGGCTTTCCCGAACTTTTCACAGACTGGCTAGCCAATCAGTATGCAGAACTAGTTCGCTTTATTGATTTGCCAGACATTACCTTGGTTTATCCTCGGGTAGAAACTCTATTTACCAGAGTTCCAAGTAGCAAAACCGAGGAGCAGTTCCGTAAGAGTGCGGGAGTCAATGAGGAAACTGCCAATGTTTTTTCTCTTTGTCCAAGATTCCAGCCCTACACAGACCTCTGTGGGAATGTGGGCACGCCCGCAGAATTTGAAGCCATGAAAAAGGAAAACAATATCCACTATAATTTACAGAATTATGCGAAATCCCTAGAGCAGGAATTTTCCGACCTCCCTATACTCAATATTCGCCCAGTTCCTACCAAAATATCTTATCCCATGGTATCGCAAAGTGAGCTATATCGCTTTTTGGGGACCGCCCTAAAAACCAGGGATAAGCTCATAATTAGCTTCCTAAATGCATTAGACGACTGGCGTTGTATGGAGTCTGATCGCCAGCACCAGTCGGACATCATGTATCAAAAACTAGTTCAGGGTGATGCCAGTGCCTACAAACAAAAGGTAAGCACAGAATACAAAAATACCGTCAGCGAAAACCCAGACGCCCCCAAGCCCACATTTGTAGATACTAAGTTTTTAAAGGATGACGAAAGCTTCTTCGAATTTCTATTTGATGCCCTAATCAGCGGACGTATGGCCACATTTATGGCAGCCAAGCAGGATCCTAGCAAGGTCAAGGGCAAGGCCTGTATAGACTTAGCCATAGGTTTTGAGGGAATCCTAGGCAACCTAGACAAGAACATGCGTATCATTCAAAGTTATAGAGATATTCCGCTGCACATTTTTGAAATTCAAAACTTTCTCGCTGTCTATGCCGGCAACATTTTAGACTATGGCATAACTATCCTAGAGGGAGTCAATGGCTGGTTGGTCAGGCAAGTTGACGCACTCGGCAAGTGGCTGGCTATGGTAGAGGACCTGCTCAAATTATTAGACTCTTTCAAATTAATCATGAATTTGTTTGTGGACTTCCAAAATTCCTGTGATACCTGCCGCTCAGATCGAACTAATCTCGGTCTAAATATGATTATCAATCTAGTCTTTCAGGCCGTCCCCGACATACCAGTTATTCGGCTTCCTAAACTACCTAATCTTACCCTAGATGTCAGTGAGCTAGTAGCAGGGTTTACCGTTGATTTGCCAGAGCTAAAGTTTGACCCTAATTACCTCAAGCTCCCAGATATAGACCTCTCTATCGAACTGCCGAAGGCACCACCCATAGGACTCAGAGCGCAACTCAAGGGTTTTGAAATGCCGCTTTTACCAGAAGTACCAGACTTCAAGGTCTTGATTGATTTTCCTGAGATTCCACCTTTGGAATTCCCTCGGCTCCCAGATTTGCCTGACCCGCCTGAAGTTGGCAAGATAGGCTTTGAGTTCGAAGCCAAATTTGGGGCAGCCATAGATTTTTTAACGCAGGCTCTACGCCTCTACTGCCTTTATCTGAAGGGGATCACCGGGGTGCCTGGCCCACTTTTGAAAACCCAAATTGAAACTATGTCGAACCGGCCGCTTAGCCCGGTGCTTCCGATAGACAAACTCTTTGCCATCCAGATGCCCAGTTTAACTGGTGAGTACTTGGCGGAGCATCAATATATTTTAACTTCAGACCTACGTTACGGTTTCCCTCAAGTTGCGGAACTCACCAAGGCCTTCACCGACCAGCTAGATGAGTTTTCCATTGAAATTAAAAATTACTTCCAGGATTTCCTCGACTCCTTATCTAAGTTTACCACCATTAAAATAGAGGCCTTTAAGAGTCTGGAAGAGCTAGATTTGCAAAAGGACATCACGGTAGATCCAGAAAAAGAGGTCCAGCCAGGTCTGCAAAGCTATCACATTCAAGTTTTGCCTCAGGCCACCCAAGCCAAAACTCTGAGACATGATTTAGATATCGCCAGTCTAGAAAAGCGTCTACAGCAACTACCTTACTCTCTTTCTAAACAGTTAGCTCCAGTGTATTTGGCCGCTACTGGTCAAAGCTATGAGTTTCAGCCGGCGCCTGGCAACTTAGTGGCAGACACTAGCACTCAACCCAAGCCACCAGCAGCCCTAGAAAGCCGCACTATTCAGCTGGCAGCATTAGCCGATGGTCCTATTGATCCTAGAGAAAATGCCGATTTTGTAACGCCAAACAGGGGGATAAAGATCCAAAATGATTTAAACCAAGTCCAGGATGTAATGAATTATAACTTAAATGATATCCAAGGCAGTCGAGTGACTCTGCACGACGTCGACCAAGACAGAGACCCAGACCTAATGTTTAATCTAGAGCAGGATATTTTTATCAAACGCAACCAAGACAAAGCTCACAACTCCAGACAAACGGCCAGCATCCAAGAAGTACAATTTGATTCCTTCCAAGACAGTATTCCTTCGAGTTTGAGTTTGGAAAAACAAAGCCTCAGCTTCACAGATTCGGTGGGCCAAACCCAAATTAGTCTTTCCGAGAACCTCCAAGACCAGATTTTGATTTTAGATGTATATGAGGCTGACTTTAGCAGTCCCAAAGCTTATATGCGCTATGTGATCAACCCGCTAGAGGATATATCCAAGCCACAAGTCTTGCAGAGCTATCAGTTCGGCCAGGAAATTCAAATTGCCAAGCAGCAGTTCCAAAACATCGTCTTGCTCCCTCCAGGTTCTGGACAGCTCAGTCTGAGTTTGCTCAACAATCCTTACCTGGTCCTGCCAAGTTATTATAATTTAGCCAGCCAAAGCCTCGAAGTCCTAGATACATACCAGGCCATTAATCCATCCGAATGCTATGACAGAGTTCCTCCTAGTATTCAAGTCAACCAAAATGAGTTAGGCAAGCTCGGATTATACCAAAGAGCCACCATTGATTTGTCACAGTCGCAGGATTTAGAAACAGAAATCGTCAAATTATATTTAGACACAGACCCAGAAGTCGATAGTGATCTAGATAGCAATCCCCAAAATGATGTGAATCTAATTGGCTCCCAAAATCCTACCGCTTCCAAATTTAGAATAGGACCTTTCAATAGCGAGCATGAAAGTCGCTACATCATCCACGCCGTAGACAAGGTCGGAAACCGGGCCCAAAAGCAGGTGAACATCAGCGTAGCTATACCAGAAATCAAGCTAGAGTCAGCCAGTGCCTCCCAAGTTCAGGGACAGGTCACACCCAAATTTGAGGATGCTCCAATTGAAATCATCCGCAAGCGCAATGGGCAAAATCAGATCATTGGCAATCTTACCACGGATGAGCAGGGCCGCTTTACTCTAAACACCCCAAATCCTGGCGTAGGCCTCGCGCAAACGCTCAGTATCATCGACAGTCAGCAGCAGGAACATTTTAGAATTAATAAGCAGACGGGTACCGTAATGGCCATGACCCCTCAAGCTCGCATCCAAGTGCAGCCAGCCCAGCCAGACCAACATACCGAAATCCAACTTTATCATGGGCAAAATCGGCTCAGCACGCTCCAAAGAATTGGGATTACCGAACAGGATGTTCAGCTGTTAAATCAAAGCCCGAGTCAGCAGGAACTGTCCCAGCTCCAGGCCACCAGCGTTTGGGATCTGCAGCCCAAAGACCAAATCCAAGCCGAAATCCTAGCGCCAAGCAATGAGAGTTTTTATGGCGGCCTAGCCATCAAAGAAGGAGAGAACATCCTAGCAACTGTCGATAAGGATGGTGCCATACAGCTCAAGTCTAATGCGCTCAGCCTCAAACTGGAAGAAGTGGCCCATATAGATCAGGCCCAAAGCTATGAAATTTATCACAAGCAAACACTCATATTTAAGGCCTTTGTACCTACCTCGGATAGCGAACTTGCTCTCAAGCAAGATAGCTTTACTGTCCGGCAGTTAATACCAGAGCCGACCGAGGCAGCCAGTGCGCCTGAGCCAAGCCCGGCCCCAACCCCAACTTCAGCCCCAAGCCCAGCCCCTGAGCAGCTGCTAGATTTAGAAGAAACTAATCCGAATTATGAGGCTATTACTTATCTCTTGGAGCAGGGAGTCTTTAGTGGCGTGCAAACAGAGCGAGGCCTGGAGTTTCAATCTGAGCGCCTGATAAATCGAGCGGAATATGCCAAGGTCATCCTCAAAATTCTTTGTATCGAACCCTCCAAGCCAGCCTACTTGCCACCGGCAGTCTTTAGTGACATTCCTCACACCAACCAGGATCTAATTTGGTATTATCCTATTACTAAAGAAAGCTTCCTGCAAAATTTCTTCGAAGGCTATTTAGGAGAAAAAGATCCACAGACCCAACTCTCACCATTTAAGCCAGCTAATAATATAACTAGGATAGAGGCCGCCAAAGTGATTATGGAAGCTCTCAACACCCAGGGCTCAATCGATATTTCTGAGATCCCTTATTTAACACCTTGGTATAAGGCCTTCCTAGCCGCCAGCCAAGATTTGAGATCCTATTTAACAGAGCCTGACGGCCAGTCTAAAAAACTCTTTTTGATCACTGAGGCAGAGGCGCAGCTAGCCGAAAAATTCCTAACCCGAGGAGAGTTTGCGCAAATGGCCTACCGAGCTCTTCAGATTCATAATTGTCTCGCAAAGCAGCCTCAGGACGAGCAAGAAAGTCCGGAGATTTCGGATAGTCAAACGACTAATCAATTGTCTAATCAAGAGAAGAGCCCTCAAGAACCAAGCCAAACGCCATCTCCGCCTGCTGCAGAGGCTTCTCAGGACCAAGTAGGCGATCAGGCTGGCGCCAAGGAGCCATATCAGCCACCAAAACCAGCAATTAATCTAGAAGAAGTTTCTTGTAACTCCTGCCCATGCAGATATACTATTAAAGACAATCAAAGCCTCTCAGCTAAAGACGAAGTTTTTGCCATCTTACGCAACCAAGACCGGTCTCAGGTCCTCAATATATCTAACTCCTTGCAGCTTGAAAAAGATTCTTAAGTGTTCGGTCATCAGCCTCATCCTACTATTACCAACTCTAGCCTTGCTCGAGCGGCTAGTCTTTGATTTTTACAAAGCCTGTCCTGAGCAAGTTGTCCAAAACATCAATCTAATTAAAACAGACTTTTATGCGCAGCTAGACAGCATTAGTAAGACCAAGAACCTCCCATCCAAGAACATCCAGCAAATCAATGATCTGCTGGACACTAACACTCAGGCCTTGCTGAAACTCTCTAACTACGCAACTCTCTCCAAACTAGCTAAAGAAGATGATGCCTTTGCCAAGGCCGTGGTCAAGACCACCACCGAAAGAGACGCCAAGCCAGCCGATGATGGCCAAAACCGGCAATTAAGCTTTGCTCAGCGCCTCAATAACTGCCAAATCGCAGTGCAAGATGCCATTAGGCAAATGAGACAGATCCAAGTTTTGCAGCAGGACGTGCTGACCAATACCGTGCAATCCGCAATTATGGTAGAGTACCTGGATCAATTTAACGACAAACTAAACGAACTAGTTGGCACAGCAAATTCTGTGCACGCCCATTCTAAAAAATTAAATAATTCCTTTCCATGTTATCAAAGCGATTGCGTACAAGGCTAATTGGAGTGTTTGTAGTTCTAGCTCTAGCCACAGCCTTAAATCCCAGTGCCAAGGCCCAGCTGAGCTATCCAGAAGATGCTTCTATAGCCAAAAAGTTTGCCCTTTACCACCATCACAATAATCAGGTCGTAAATAAGTTCATCACTGAACTAGTTAAAATCAATGATCTTAAGGCCCTGTCTAAAAACCCGCTCGCCAATTTAACGCAAAGCTTGCGGCCCCGCCTAGAATCCTTTGATCCAGACAAGGAAGAGCTCGGCAGCCGCTGTCCAGTCAGCTCCCAGGCCGATTTTAACCTCTCGCCGCTCTGTTTATATTATTTATTAAACAGCGAATACGAGCACTTGCTGACTCAACTCCCAGGCGAACCCACCCAACAGGAGAGCGAGTTCATTAAGCAAGAGAAGGAGCTAGTTTATCAGCAGAATTTTCACACTGCCATGTATTATGGGGAGTTCTTCACCGCTCTGCCGATAGTTCAAGAATTAACTTTGCTCGAAAACCAACTCCAGAAGATCAGGTCTAAATTGCACACTTATCGTACCAATATTCTTAAATTAAAAATTAAACTACCTAATGCAACATCTACTCAGTGCAAGTAAAATTGCACTTATCTTCCTGCTACTTACTAATTTAGCCCTAGCTAAAGAAAATAAAGTTGCCAGTAGTTTTACTCAGGAACTAGGCAAGCTCATGGCCAGCGAACAGCAAATCCAGGCCAGTAAGTTTGGTTTTTCCAATTATGATTTAGATAGCAGCGAATTTCTAGAGAAGTATCCCAATATATATTTTCAAGTTTACAATCATTTTTTAGAAAATGTGCAGCAGCAACAAAAAAAGCAGGTGGGCGATAAGCTCAACCTAAAGGATGCCGCCCTAGACCAGGCCCTAAGCGGTCAGAATCTATCTGAAAAAAGTCTCCAGGCCACCGACACTGTAACTAGTAACAAAAATCTACAAGCCAGAATATCGTTAATTAAAGCTAACGCATCCAGCATCGCTGAAAATAAAATTAAATCCTTTTACAAAGAAAGCTTTTACAACGACAGCACCTTCGACTCAGACATCGACATAGTCAGTAAACTCAACGACATATACAGTCTGCTCTTTATGGAACGGGCCGACTCTACCTTTGAATTAGGCTTTGATGACAAGGACCAGGCAGCCGCCGCCGCAGATGCTGATCAAGCTCAACTGCAAGCAGGCCCAGGAGCAGATGAGGAGGCAGCAGAGGGCGAGGATGCAGTAGAGGAGCAGGGCGGCCCTGGTGAGGGCCGGCAAGCTAGCTCCCAGCCAGACAAAAGCCAGCCAGAGACAGTCTGCCCTATTGACCCAGAGCTAGAAGAGCAAATCAGAGCCTTTGAACTTGAGCAAGAGAGCCAGGCCCTGGAGGGCCAGGAGGGCGGCGGCCAAGAAGCCGGAGGAGCTGGAGGACCAGGACCAAACGGATCAGGAGGAGAGGGACCAGTTCAGGCCGGCTCGGTGGCCGAACCTCTACCTGAGCTAGATAACAATTACTGTCCGGAAGGCCAAAGATTCTGTCTGCGCATAGAAAACCAATACGAAAGGTTTGGTTTAATTCAGCCGCCATCCAGTTGTATTAATTGTCTGCTTACTCAAATTAAGCAGCTGTTTATTGAGCTCAATGGCCAAAACCTCCTACCTCGCAAAGTTACAGGCAACCTATTTGAAATGCCTTTGTGTAAGTCCGCATCCTTACAGGTCGGATTAGGATTAAACTTTGTCATGATAGGCAAGCCCATTATTCCGGCCTCCCACCCTTTAAAAACCATAGCTGAGCTGCAGGCCTCGAAGATAGAGAAAGACATCCAGACCAGGACCCATACACCTCAGCCGCAAATCCAACAAACTCAAAATACCAGCACTATCGACGCAGCCCTCAAGGAGGTGAATGAAATCAAACGCTTTCAAAACAACATCCAACAAGTTTTTGCCCAGTCTGGTGAACTAAAAAACACCAAAGAGACCTACCAAACCTTTTATAAGGATTTACTGGGACGCCAAAAAACATTTGCTGCCCAATTTGAAGCCATCTTCCATCAACTAGACAGTAGTCTGCACCAATTTAAACTTATAACCCAGAAAAAGAAATGCTACGAGTAATCTTTCTCAGCCTCGTCTTGCTAGTTTCCTTATCTCTAGCCAATCCAAATAGATCCACAGTCTATGCGGCCAGTGTCGCCCAAAAAACCCAAAACCTCATTACGGCGCTAGGACTCATGTTTTCAGATTTTACCGATTATAAGGAAGATCTAAAATCTAACTTTACCTTTGGCTTCCTAGAAAGTTCTGCTTGTAATACTCAAGACAAATACAGTATACTCGCCAAGCAAAGAGGCATATTAGATTTTATCATTCAGCACTACCGAGGCATCTCAGAAAAGCAACTCCAAGGCCTGCTGAATAGTTATAACAAATACGAAAGCGAACTAGTATTCCTAGAACAAGCCGACACCGTCAATCGCTTTGCCATCGAAGAGGACGCCGAAAAAAAAGCTGCCCTTCAGGCCGAGGTCAGAGGAAAAATGCTCACCGACACCAAACTGACATCCAGCACACTTATACAGCAAAACTTCGAAGACTTTTTTAAGTATTATCGGAAGCGCTTTGATAAAAACGCCAGGCAGCTAGGAGAGTATGCCACATGCCAAGGCCCTTATCATGAAGTCCAGCTTAAGTTTAATCGCTTGCGAGAATTGGTGAAGTTCTCTATCACCAGCAAGTCCCTCCAGTCGAAGTGGAAGGTACTCAACCGTCAGTTTGATAATATTAAAGGGAATGCCTCACGCCACTATCAAGAAATTTATAATAAGGACATGAAGTTACTTAAAAACTTCATAGATCCAAAGCAGAGTTTTCAGGCAGCCTCCAAGGAAATTTTTGATTACCAAAAAGTCCTAGATAGATTTAAAGAAAAACAAATTAATAAGTCCAAAACCCTGCAGCAAGGATTGATCGTCAAGTCCGAAGAGGCTCAATTCCAGAAAACCCTGGAGGCTGGTTCTCAGACCCAATTTGATCAAAACCTAGTCCGCAACTACCAGCTCTTTGATTTACCCAAAAAGGTGGCCCAGCTACAAAAGGAATCTTCTGCCAAGTCTGATTTTACAAAAGAAAAATCCCAAAGATCCAAAGAATTATTTTACAAAGGCAGCCTAGCCCTCGAATCGCTGATTCAATATAAGGAGGCCGGAGCCTACGTCCGCCAAATTGATAGAGTCATCAAAGAATCCAATCAAATTATCGGTCAAGTTATCAAAAAGCAGTGTCGTCCGTCCTAGATTTCTGCTACAATCAAATAAATATTTAACCATTTTACCATGGAATATATAGCCATAGTCATTCTATTGATTCTCTGTATCCGCCAGGTCAATCAATATGAAAGGGGAGTCAAGTTCACTCTAGGGAAATTCACTAGTCTAGTTGAGCCAGGCTGGAATTTCGTTTTACCAATTTTTCAAAGCCTCAAAAAGGTAGACATTCGAACCAAGGCCGTTGATGTGCCAGACCAAGAGGCCATTACCTTAGATAACATATCTTTGAATATCAACGCAGTTATTTATTACAAAGTTAAAGACGCATCTAAAGCCATCTTAGAAGTAGAAAATTTTTACTACGCCATATCCCAATTAGCGCAGACCACCATGCGAAACATAGTAGGAACGGTGGATTTAGACACGCTCCTCAAAAACCGTGATGAAATTGCAGAGAATATCCGAAATATCGTTGAAAAAGCCTCCGATGAATGGGGCCTAACCGTAGAAACAGTCGAGCTTAAAGACGTGCGATTGCCCCAAGACCTAAAACGAACTATGGCCAAGGAGGCAGAAGCAGAGCGCGAAAAGCGTGCCGTAATAATTAAATCTACCGCCGAACTCGAAGCCTCCAGCAATCTTAGCCAGGCAGCCCAAACTCTCCAGGCAAGTCCTGGCGCTCTACACCTTAGGACCCTTCAATCCATCAATGATATTAGCTCCGATCAGTCGAATACTACAATTTGGATGATACCACTCGAGATATTGGAGGCCATGAAATCATTCGGAGACAATTTGAGTTCCAAAAAGAGCAAGTAGTAAATTCAAGGCTGCTAAGACTAAAAATATTTTTAGAAAAAAGGCCAACTCTACACTCGAAATTTGAAAGCTTAGTAGGATAAACAAACCAGAAACCAATTTGGCCAACAGCTGATTGGTTTTTAGGTTTTGCAAGCAGTTTAAAACTATAAAACCCAAAGCCAAACTTACTATCAAGCTCAAGTTACTCATGGTAATTAGACCAAACACTAAGAAGGCGGTGAGAATAATAAAAAAGTTTGTATTCATACTCAAAAGTGGGTGTTCTGGTAGTTCCTTTTTAAACAGCAGAGTCATCAGATTACAGGCAATTAGGGCCGAAACCACCAAGCAAACATTGTAGACTATCAAAATGGATGGATCCACACTCAGCTTTTGCAAGACGAAGTAGTTGATTAGAGAGAGTGCCAGGGCATAAATAAAGCCCAGACAGAATCTAATTAGTAATTTTTTTATTTTCATGGGGATTGGTTAAAGATTGAAACACAAAATATAATACTGCCACCGTCAAATACGCATCTGCCAAATTAAAACTGGGCCAAACCTTGAAGTCTATAAAATCAATTACATAACTATGCCAGATTCTATCTATCATATTACCAATAGTTCCAGCCACAAACAGCTGCACAAATAAATTAAATTTCAGCTCTCCTTTATTTTTTAAATACCATATTCCAAACAGGACTAGTATTCCGACTACAAAACTTATATACCAAGGAACTGCTAAACCAAAAGCCGCACCATAATTGAGGCTCACCATTTCCGGGAAATAAGTGCTAACAAACATTTTGGAGAATTGATCAATAGCGATTAGCAAAAGTGTAAACAAGATTTAGGATTAGAATTCTTTTCAATTGTATCAAATCCACGTATAATACAAAAGCCTTAAGTTCAATATGAACAAAAATTCATTTTATTTAAAAATTATAATTGGTGTATTGCTTTTAATAGGGCTAATTTTCATCGCCTCTATCGGAGTACCCAAATCTATAGATTTGACCAAACCCATAGGTGTTTTATACCCGACCTGCCAAACGGAGGGAGTAGACTGCTACCTCTTATTTAAAAAACATTTCACTCGTGTATTAATTGGGATCGTAGCCTTTATTTTTGCTGCCAAGGTAGGTCTAAAATTTTGGCACAAAATCACGCCCTTATATTTTGCGCTTTCTTTTGCCTTGATGATTATTGTGCTTTTACTTGGGAAATCCTTCACCACCTTTGCCACTTCTTGGATAGTCATCTTTAATTCCTCTTTGCAGCCAACCGAGATCGCCAAATTAGCCATGATACTTTATTTAGCCCGCTGGTTTAGCATCAATAGCAAGAATATCCAAGATTTCCAAAAAGGTTTTGTGAGTTTCTGTATTCTGGCCGGCATAATGATAGTGCCACTGATTATGCAACCAGATCTAGGCTCAACCATGGTTTTAACGGGCATTTGCGTGGGAATGTATTACTACGCCGGCGCCGCCAAAAAACACCTGCTAATAGGCTTTGTGTCAGCCATGATGCTTCTGCTTTTGATAGTACCCTTTAATGATTATCTCAAATATCGCTTTTTAGCCTATTTGAATCCCTCCATCGAAAATTGCCAGGTCGACGACAATGGCAACCGCAAAGATTATTGCTGGCAGACTGAACAGGCCAACATTGCGGTGGCCTCCGGAGGATTTTTGGGGAAGGGACTCACCAAGGGCATTCAAAAATCTTACTGGCTCCCTCAATCCTCAGATGATTTTATATTTGCCGCCAGCAGCGAAGAACTAGGCTTTGTCAGAACCAGCCTGGTAGTGCTGCTCTTTTTCTCGCTAGCCACCGTCGGCTTTAATATAGCTGCCCGGGCCCAGGACGGCTTTGCTAAATTTTCCGCCGTTGGTATAACACTTTGGCTGACAGGTCAAGCCTTCATCAATATCTGTGTAAATATAGGACTTTTACCTGTCACAGGGATAACGCTGCCCTTTATTAGCTACGGAGGATCATCCTTACTTGCAACCTGCCTGGCAGCTGGTATACTTTTAAGCATCAGTAACGCTAATTTCAATGGCAGTAGTTTTGTGCGGAGGAGGCACGGCCGGTCACGTACTTCCTAATATTGGTTTAATTGAATTTCTTCAGGATAATTTTGCCCAACATAAGCTTTATTATTTGATAGAAAAAAACGGTATCGAAAAATCCCTTCTTGAGGATGTTGAAGTCCAGCAACTAGCCATCAGTGCTGGAAAAATCCGCCGTTATTTTAGTCTACACAACCTGCTAGATTTATGCAAAATCCCACTTGGCCTATTGCAAAGCCTGAAGCACTTGTACCATATTAAGCCTAAATTAATCATTTCAAATGGAGGCTATGTGAGCGTGCCAGTACTTTTAGCCGGCTGCATACTCCGGATACCCATTATTCACCACGAGGCTGACGCCTCTATTTCCTTAACCTCGCGCTTAGCCACTTGGCTCGCCCAAGAAATCTGGTGCCAACATACAGATTTAGCTATTGCTCACCACAATAAGCATGCCGTACAACTACCACTGCGCAGAGCTATCACCGAGTCTCAAAAGGCCAATTTTGCCTACAAAGACTATCTCAGACCCGACAAACCCACCATTTTGGTCATGGGCGGTTCACTGGGAGCCAAGTTCGTGAATGATTTCATTCATAACAACTTAAAAGCCATCTTAGAAAACTTTAACCTGATTCACTTAACTGGCCTCAAACAACCCGAAGTTTTAGAGCCGCATCCCGGATATGTGCCCCTAAAATTCAGCCAAAACATTGGGGAGCTATATCAAAATGCAGACTTCTTTATAGGACGCGCAGGAGCCAGCTGCCTAAAGGAAATAGCGTATTTTAATCTGCGCTCAGTTTTGATACCTTTGCCATTAACAAGTAGTAGAGGCGAACAATACCTGAATGCCCAGAAATTCGTAGAGACTCAGCAGGGCCAAATTATCGAGCAAGCCAAATTCAATCTAAGCAGCCTATGCAAAGCCTTAGATGAGCTCAGTAAAAAACCACCGAAAGCCATAGATAAATCTCTAGATAGATCCAAACTCTATAGCCGGCTTAGCCTGTATTTGGAGAGCGCAGCCTAGAGCCTGTTACCCAAAAAAT